>QHUV01000089.1 GCA_003222065.1 Gemmatimonadota bacterium
CAGCGATAGGCGCGCCACCGCCACGTGCTCGGGCTGAAAGCCAAGATCGACCGATCCGAGGTTCACGAAGCTGCGCACCATCAGCGTCGCGAGGACGCTGAGAACCAAGCCGATGGCGATCTCCGCGGTCACGAGCCCGCTCCCGGAGAGCCGCGCAGCCACGCGCGTCGGCGAGAGATCGAGAGACGAACGCCCGTCCGGCAGCGCGCGGAATGTCGATACGACGGCGACGACGATCGTCGTCACGCATGCAACGGTGGACGCGAAAGCAAGGACAGCACCGCCGACGTGGGCGCCGGCGACGCGCGGCACGTCGGCGGGCAGGAGCGCGGCGAGCCCGTGCGTCGCGACGATCGCCACGATGAGACCGACCACCGTTGCCGCGCCGCCTAACGTGAGGCTCAGCGTGAGTTGCTGGCAAAGCAAACGGAGCCGCGTCGCGCCGATTGCGCGCCGGAGCGCGAGCTCGCGTTGCCGGCGCCGCGTGAACGTTGTCACGAGATTCGCGACGTTGACGATCGACATGAGGAGCAGGAGCAGGACCGCGGCGAACAGCGTGAAGAGCGGCCGCTGCACGTCACCGGTGATCTGTTCGCCGAGCGGTACGATCGTGGCTGACCAGCCTTTATTCGCCTCGCTCTCACTCGCGAGCCGGCCACTGAGTCCGACGAGATCGGCACGCGCTTGCTCGATCGCGATGCCGGGACGAAGTCGGCCGATGACGTGCAGGAATCGACCCCAGTTGTGGTTGCTCGGCGTTGGCGCGAAGGGGATCCAGAGCGGATGTTCCGTCATCCAGCCATACCGCGGCGGCTCGAAGTCCCGCGGCATGACACCGATGATCGTGAACGACGACCCGTCCAACGCGATCGACCGGCCGAGTACCGATGGATCGGCACCGTATCGAGTTCGCCAGAATTCGTCGCTGAGAATCGCGACTGGGGCGCCGCCGTTCAACTCATCAGCATTTGTGAAATCGCGACCGAGGGCCGGACGCACGCCGAGCAGCCGTCGACGAGCGTAAAGATGGTCGACGTGCAGCCGATGCCAAGCGCAAAAGTCAGCACGACGGCGATCGTGAAGCCCGGATTGCGACCGAGGAGACGGACCGCGTATTGGAAATCTCGGCCGACGTCATCGAGAATGCGCAGGCCTAACGCGTCGCGCGCGTCCTCCTTGTGCCGCTCCACGCCGCCAAAGTCGCGGAGCGCCATTCGTGTCGCGTCATCGCGCGTGGCGCCATCGGCCATGCGCGCCGCAATCTCGCGCTCGATGTGATCGCGCATTTCCGCGTCCATCGCCGCTTCGACGAGCTCGCGCCGCCGCCACTGCGTCAGGCGCCTCACGGCGCGACGAAACCACCACATGCTCGACCTCACGGAGAAACACTCGATCGTTGCCGCGATGCTATGACATTCGACAATAGAGTGAGGTCCGTATTGTCGAATGTCAAGGTATGACGCCCGCACCTCGGCCGTGCCTGGTTGACCCAATGCCCGACGCGACGTTATGCTCAGCTCGGGCGTACAGGACGCCTCCCGTCCGCGGGCAGGACCGAGTCCACCTGGTTGCTCCGTAGCATCGCACGGTTCTCACGAACCTCCTTCGCCCGACGCAAGCGGACAACGGGCGCTTCCCAAAGGAGGCTCGTTATGCCCGCACGTGAACTGCCCGTTCGTCCTGATCTGGATCAGCTGAAGCACCAGGCGAAGGATCTGCTGCGTGCGCTCCACGATGGAGAGCCGAGCGCGGTCGCGGACCTCGCACGGTACCACGCCGAGCCCATCGAACCGTCGCGCGCCAAGCTCGCCGATGCGCAGCTCGTTCTCGCCCGCAGTTACGGCGCGCCCAGCTGGCCTCGCATCGTGCTCTCCTGCCAGCTGATCGACGCCATCTGGCGCGACGATGTGGACGCGGTACGTTCCCTGGTGTTAAAGACTCCTAAACTGCTACACGAGAACGCGTTGATCGAGGGCCGGAACTGGGGCCCTCCGATGAGTTACGCCGCGAATCTCGGCCGGGACGCGATCATTCGCATGCTGCACGAGCTCGGCGCTACGGATCACCTCTCGGCTATCGGCCGAGCGACGCTCCAGGGTCAGGTCGGCACCGCGCGAATACTCTACGGGATGCTCGATTCGCCACGCCTGCCTACCGACCCACTCGGCGGACCGGCATACACGTTGAATGTCGGCGGTACGGCGTTCGTCCTCGAGCTCGGAGCTCAGGTCGTCGACGGCAGCGGCAAGCGCCTCGCGCCAGTGGATACCGTATTGGAGACCGATTCTCGAAAGCCGGCGGCGAAGCATGAGATTCTCGAACTCTACGTGCAGCACGGTCTCGAGCTGCCAGACACGCCAACGATGGCTTTGCACCGCGGTCGCATCGATCTGCTCGAAGAACATCTTCGGCGCGACCCGCGGCTACTGCGTCGCACGTTCACGCATGAGGAAATCTATCCTCCGGAGCTCGGCTGTCATGACGAAGTGCTCGCGACACATGGCACACCCCTCAAGGGCGCTACGCTGCTCCACATGGCCGTCGACTACGACGAGATGGAAATCGTTGAATGGTTGCTTGCCCGAGGCATGGACGTCGACGCGCGCGCAGCGGTGGACGAAGATGGCTTCGGCGGACACACCGCGCTTTTTGCCACGGTCGTGTCCCAGCCGAATTTCTGGATGAACCTTCAGCGGAAGGCGCAGGTTGCGCCATTCACCGAGCTGTTGCTCGATCACGGCGCCGATCCAAACGCACGGGCATCACTCCGAAAGCAACTCCACCCGGGATTCGGTCACGAAGAGATGCACGAGTTTCGGAACGTCACGCCACTCGGGTGGGGAGAGCAGTTCCACCGGAAGATTTTCGTCAGCGCGCCAGCGATGCGGTTGATCGCCAAGCGCGGGGGATTGTCAGGCTGAGGACCGAAGCGACGAAGGATCTGCTGTGCTCAACCAGCAGATCCTTCGCTTCGCTCAGGATGACACTTTAGAACGTCCTAATCTGGATATAGCCCATGCGGCCGGCGGAGAGATCTCGCACCGTGGTCGAGAGCACACGGACCTTCGCGGCATCACTCGATCCAGTGGCATCACTGTCGAGCTGGCCGGCGAGCTCCGCCAACGATCTGCTCCGTTCCGTTCCAGACGCGCTCTCGGCCTTGGTGAGCGACTGGCGAACCGACTGCAGGCGCGTGGCGCTGAGTCCACGCGACCGCTCGAGCTGGTCGACATAGGCGCGCGCCAGTGAGAAGGTCGCCGGCCAGACGAACTTCGGCTGGCCCTGGGTGTTGAGGTAATCCAGGTGCACCGATTTCGCCGCATCGATCTCGTTCTGCGAAATCAGTGGACTTGGCGCTAGCTCGAAGACGTCGAGTCCGCGCGCGATCTCCGAGCTGACGATGACGCCATTGTACCAGTAGACCGACCACGAGCCGCCCATCGCCATGCGCGTCGAGTCCACCGGGCCGCGATCGAAGTACGCGATCTCGCGCGGGTGGGCCGCGTCGGTCCAGTCGAACACGGAGATGCCGCCCTGATACCACGCCTGCACCATCACGTCGCGGCCAGGAATCGGGATCAATGATCCGTTATGCGCGACGCAGTTCTCTTGTGAGGTCTGCGGCGCCGGCATCTTGTAATAACTCTGGAACTTCAGACTGTTGCCGCTGATGGTGAAGATGGCGTCGGCGCCCCACTCTTTCGGATCGGTCGCGCGGCACTTTGGCTGACCACCGCCGCCCCACTCATCGGAGAAGAGGAGCTTCGTACCATCGTTGTTGAAGGTCGCCGAGTGCCAGTACGAGAAGTTCGTATCGGAAACGGCGGCAAGGCGAACCGGATGCGCCGGATCACGGATATCGAGTAGGAAACCGTAGCCCTCGCACGCGCCACCGGCGTAGCCGACCGCCGGAAAGACCGTGATATCGTGGCATTGCGTTGGACCGCGGCGCGGCCCCTGGGTGCCGATCATCTTCGCGATCATGCCCGGAAGCGCCGCGCGGAGCGTTGCGCTATCAGCCGCCGTCGCGGCACCGGTACCGTTCCGCGCCTTGACCAGGCTGTCGAGCATCGGAGTGACGATGAAATTCGGGACGACCTGTTCTTGCCCGAAGATGTCGGCGATGAAGGCGCCACGTGCCTTGGCGGCTGCGACGTCCGCCTTGTCCTGCGGCGCGGAGCCGTGCGATTCCACAGCCGCGAGATCGTTGAAAATGCGCGGCGAGCTGACGATCGCCGCCTGCTCGGGATGCGCGAGCGGCACCTTGATGACCTCGATGCGGAAGCGCGCCGTGTTCGGATCCTGCTCCGGACTCGCGTTCGAGCAGCCCGCCAATTCGTTAGGCGACCGCGCCGGCGCCGAGCCGGAAACGTACACGTACACGTTCTCCGGATCCTTCGGATCGACCAGCACCGTATGCGTGTGCGAGCCTCGGCACGTCTGCACGTTGGTGATGTTACGTGGATGGCCGATGTCCGAGATGTCAAAGATGCGAATGCCGCGGATGCGCGCCGTGCTCACCGTGTCCTTCACACCCTCGCCGCCGCAGTCGATGCGCCCCGCCTGTCCTTCCGCGGACACGAACAGCAGGTTCTTGTAGACGGACACGTCACTCTGAGAAGCTGGGCAGTAGTTCCCAACCTTGAGCGTCGGGTGGCGCGGATCCGTGATGTCCCAGATCTGGTAGCCGTTGTAGTTACCCTGGATGACGTACTGTCCGAGAAACGCGAGATCCGAGTTGGTGCTGCCGAGGAACTTGTCCTGCGGCGGTGTCGTCGATAGCAGGCGCAGATTCCACGCGGCCTCGCCGGCATTGTACAAGCCAGCGTGAAGGCCAACACGAGGATCCGGACTCGGCGCCATCGTGGACATCGTACTGCCCATCGGCACTGGACCGATTTCACCTCCGGAGCTGGTCGTCGTACGCGCACAGGCTGCCGCCAAACAAACCGCCAACACCAGTGCGACGGACACACTGGACCCTGCTTTCACACGCCTAGTCTGATGTACGAACCGCATGAGGAGAGTCCTCTGGGTGGGAGAAAAAAAGGAAATTGCTACTGGGACTCGATGCCGAACGTGAGCGCCACCAACATCTTTTCCATGCGCGCGATCTCGGTCGTTTGATCGACGTTTACGTCGGACGCGAACTTGAACACGAGATCGTCCTGCGCGGCACCGTATGAATCAAACAGCTCCTTCACCATCTGCACCGCGCCTTTGTGGTGCTGGATCATGAACGTGAGGAACAGGCGATCGAACTCCTTCCCTCGCGCCGCGTCGAGCTGCTTCATCTGTGCTTCCGTCAACATCCCAGGCATCAGCATTTCATGCTCGACGCCGTCCATGACCATTTTCATCCCCTTGGCGGAGGCCTCGGGCACCGGTTGCTGGCGATCGCGCAGCCACTGCTGCATGGTGGCGATCTCGTCACGCTGAGCGTTGATGATCCGGTCGCTCAACGTATGCACCGACGGACTCGCTCCGTGACTGGGCGCCCAGCCCGCCATGACGATGGCTTGGGAATGGTGGCCGATCATTCCCGACATGAAGTGGACATCGGCGGCCGTATAGGGACGCCGAGCGCTGTCCTCCCTCGCCTTGGCGACGGCGGCTAGGTCGGACTGCGAGCGTGCCACCGTTTGGGTCGCGCTCTGGGCCAGTACCGGCGCGGCGCTCGCTAGGGCCGTGACGCTCGCCAGCAACACCGCGGCAGGCCGTGAAAGAGATAATGGCATTGTCGTCTCGGTCAACTCGTTTGGAGGCGGCGGAGGCGGACTCCGTCAGGTCCAACTCCAAGGATTGATATTACCACCCAGCACCCGGCTGGTAAGTAGTCCCCTGCGTTCAGGTTTTGTTTGCGCTTTGTGACCCCGGAAGGGGGGTCGCCTACTCGCTTCGGAGCGCCGCGATCGGGTCCACGCGGGCCGCCCGCAGAGCGGGACGGAGGCAGCCAATGACGGTCGCGGCCGTGCAGAGGACCACGGCCACACCGATGGTCGGAGCGTCGCCCGGCTGCACGCCGATCAGCAGGGACGCCATGGCGCGCCCACTGGCGTACGCCACAAGTACCCCGGGGACAATGCCCGCGACGGCGAGCATCATGCCCTCGCGCAGGATCATCCGCGCGATCGTCGCCGAACGAGCGCCAAGCGCCAGTCGAACACCGATCTCCTGCGAGCGCGACGAAACGGCGAAGGAAAGCAGGCCGTGAATGCCGACGCTGGCGAGGAGTAGTGCCACCACTGCGAGCACGCCGAGCACCCGAAGCTGCGTCGCGCGCGCCGCCGTCGAATCGGCAATCAGCTCGTCCAGCGTCTTCACGTCAGAGACTGGCTGTTCGGGATCGATCGCATGCACGATCTGACGAATTGCCGGCAACAGCGATGCGGGGGGTACGCTAGCTCGCACGACGAGGTCCTGGGGCGCGTAAAACATCAACCAATTGTCCTCGACTTGCTTCTCGGGGATATATACCTGGGGCTCGCTCGGTCGCTCGAGGCCGCGCATCCGAACGTCGCCGACGACACCGACGACGGTGCGCTCGTGAAAGGCAAACCCGAAGCGCTTGCCGATCGGCTCCTCGTTAGGCCAGAAGCGCTTCGCGAACGACTGGCTGACGACGGCAACGAAGGTGCGTGTCGTATCATCCGCGTCTTCGACGTCCCGCCCACTCCGGATCGGGATGCCAAGCGTGGAGAAGTACCGCGGCGTCACGAAGCGCAGGCTCGCCGTGCTCGCGTCGTCGCGGATCATGGGCATACCGATGGTGCCAACGGGCCAAATGCCGCCGCCCATCGTCATTGGCGCGAAGCTGATGTACGCTGCCTCCCTTACTCCGGGCAAACCCCGCACGCCGGCGAGTACGCGAGCGTGAAAATTCGCTCGCCGCAGAGTCACGCCGTACTTTTGCCATGGGAGCGCCGTCCGCACCATCAGCGCGCCCTCGCTGCGGAAGCCCAAATCCACCGTCTGCAAACGCCACATCGTCCGCATAAGTAAGCCGGACGAGATGAGCAGCACGACCGACGCCCCGACCTCGATGGCGACGAGAACGCCGCGCGCCCGCTGCTTGCGCCCGCCACCGGCGCGGGCACCGGATCGCAAGCCGACGAATCCCCTCGCGCCACCGGCACGCAGTGCCGGCAGCACTCCGAATGCGAGCCCCGTGATCGTGACGATCAGCGCCGCGAAGAGCAGGATGCGGGCATCCAACGTCGGCTGCCGGGCGATGGGCAGCGTGTCCGGCACGAGCCGCGTCAGAGCGGGAATCGCGAGCCTGGCGACGAGCACGCCGGCGCCGCCGCCGAGGACGGCGAGGGCAACACTCTCCGTGACGAGCTGCCTAACGATGCGCTCCCGTCCGGCGCCCAGTGCCGCCCGCACCGCGATCTCGCGCTCGCGACTGACGGCCCGCGCCAGCAGCAGACTCGCAAGGTTCGCGCACGCCAACAGGAGAATGCATAACGCGGCGCCGCACAGCGCGAGCAGCAGCGTCTTGGACTTGTTCGAGACTTCATCGCGCAGGCGCAGAACGGTGACGCCGGTGTTCTCCAGCTCCTTGGGATATTTTTGCTCGAGCTGCGCGGCGACGAGCCGAAGCTCCGTTGCGGCTTGCGCGAACGACGCGCCAGGGCGCAGACGCGCGAGCACCTCGAGCCAATTGTCGTTCCGGTCGGTCAACCGCGTCGCGTCCAGGACAAGCGGCGTCCAGGCCTCGATCTCTCGCGTCGGAAAGTTGAAGGTCGGTGGCATGACACCGATAACCACGTGCGGCGTGCCATCGAGCCGAATCTGTCGCCCGATGACGGCGGCGTCGCCGCCGAACTCGGATTGCCAGAGCGCGAAGCTCAGCACAACTACCGGATTGCCGAGACTGTCAGCGCGAGTGATGGTGCGTCCGAGCAGCGCCGGCACGCCGATGAGTGGCAGGACATCGTAGGTCACGATCGCCGTCGCGAGTCGACGTGGAACGGTCGTGCCGACGAGGTTGACGGCGAAGGTGCTGTACGCGCCCATCCCCGAGAACGACGTGGTGAGATTCTTCCAGTCACGGAAGTTCGCCGCGGACGCCTCCATTCGGGCGTATCCGGGCGTGCTCTCCCAAATCTTCACGAGCCGATCGGGCTCCGGAAATGGGAGCGGCCGGATCAACACGAAATCAGCAAGCGTGAATGCCGCCGTATTGGCGCCGACGCCCAACGCGACGACGAGAATGGCCGTTGCCACGAAGCCGGGCGCGCGGCGCATGGCCCGCGCCGTGTAGCGAACGTCCTGAGCAAGGAGGTCCGCGTGCACGGCCAGTGCGCTGCGAACGATGTCGCCTAACGCCTCCACCCAGGCAATGAATCGTCCACGCTCGGCGACGCGTTGGGCGAAGACACGGGCGAGCTCGTCGCCGTACTCGTTCCGGAACGATGCCGGATAGAAGTGCAGCAGCGCGCGGTAGAGCCGCATCAGGTCGTTTCGGGCGTCATGCCGCGCGCGCGGGCGAGGCGAACCAATTGGGTGAGACGCCGCGCCTCGGCGCGGGCCACCGCGGTCGCGAACGGCGTCAGGCGATAGTACCGCCGCCGCTCGTCGTCGAGCGCGCGCGGCGGACGCCGGTTCGATTCGATGACGAGCCCTTGCTCGAGCATCCGATGGATGGACCGGTACAAGGTGCCGGCGCCAAGTTTGAGCTCACCGTTGGTGCGCGCTTC
>QHUV01000630.1 GCA_003222065.1 Gemmatimonadota bacterium
CGATGGCACTGGTTGGTGGCATTGGCGATGGCGCTTCCATTTCTGTTCGTCGCAGCACTCGTGAGCTCACGAGGTCGCGAACGTCCACCGTCGGCTACCAGCCGCACGCGATCCCTCACGGTCGTTCCCTTCGTCAACGTCGGCGGCGATTCCGCCCAAGCCTACCTCGCGGACGGAATAAGCGACGAGCTCGCGACAGCACTCGGGAAGTTTCGCGGCATCCGAGTGGTCGGCCGCACTGCCGCGCGCCAATACCAAGGGCATCGCGACGTCGACGCCCGCGCGGTGGGTCATGCGATGGGTGCGGAGTTCGTCGTGCAAGGAAGCGTTAGGCGAGCAACCGACCGTCTCCGTGTCTCCGTGCAACTGGCACGTACGGAGAGTGGCGAGGAGGTCTGGGCGAACACGTATGAACGGCCAGCCGGCGACGCGTTCGCCGTGCAAGACGAGATCGTGCATACCATCGCGGACACCATCCGCTCGCGCTTCGGCGGTGGGAATATCGGCATTCGGCCGTCGCGCGTCGTGCGGCGCATTCCGGACGCCGGGGCGTATGACCTGTACTTGCGTGGCCAGTATCTTCTTCGCCGCCGTGGTCCAGGAGTCCGCCTCGCAGCCGAGCGCTTTGATTCGGCGATTGCACGAGACAGCAACTTTGCACCCGCGTACGCGGGCTTGAGCGCTGCATTGGCGCTGTTTCCTTACTTCACCAACACGCCTCCGGCAGCAGTTTACTCTCGAGTCGCCGCCGCCGCACAGGGCGCGCTCGTGCGCGATAGCACACTCGGCGAGCCACATACCGCGCTGGCCCTCGACGCCATGAGCGTACACGCCTGGGCTCGGGCAGACTCGGAGCACCGAAAGGCACTCGCGGCCGAGCCGACGGATCCCTCCGCTCACCACCAGTACGGGCGATATCTGTTCTACACCGGACAGCTCGACTCGGCGCTAGCCGAGTTTCGGCGAGCAGAGTCTCTCGACAGATACTCAGCGCTCTATTCCTCGTGGGTGGGCCACATGCTCTTCGAGCAGGGCAAGGTGAGGGAAGCCTTAGAGGAGCTGGGCCGCGCCCTCGATATCGATTCGTTAAATGCGGTGCTTCTCTTGCATGCCGCTCAAGTGTACGCATCGATAGGTGACACAGGCGCAGCACGCGCGATGATTGAGCGCCTTCCGAACATGCCTCCTTGGACGGCGAGCAGAGCGTATCTCACAGCCAGAATCGGCGACCGCGCAGCGGCACGTTCTGCTGCGACGAATCGGACTGATTGATTATCCTTTCCCGCATCGATGATCCGTGACTCACGCGTCATCGGCGGTCCGAAAGTCCTCACGAAAGCTGGAATCGGGTACTTCCACACGTATGTCCACGCATTGCCATCGGCGGGATCGCACTCGACGGCTCGCATAACCCCGCGCGGTTTCAGCGAAGCTCCCGGAGCCGCGGCACAGCGTCACGCCCTGGGGCGGGTGCTAACTATTTCCGCTGGAGCACGCGAAGCCACTCGGCCGCGATCGTGCTCGTGGAGTCGAGCTGCCGCAGCTGCTCGAAGATGCCGAGGGCGCGCGCTCGATCGCCCTGTCGCGCGAACAACGTTGCTTCGCGGGCGAGCAACATCGCGCTGTGCGGCTTGAGCTCCACCGCGGTCGCGTACACGCCCGCGGCATCGGTCAGTCGTCCCGCCTTCGCCAATTTCTCGGCGGCGACGACGTAGGCAAATGGTCCAATGGAATCGATGTTTGGATTCGACGTTCGTCCGGCCTTGAGCTGCGCCATCGTCGCGCTCACACCTTGCCGATTGATCTCTTTGATCAGGGAGTCTCCGGCGGGATCCATCCACTTATCGACATTGGGAACGGTTGCCGAGACGAGCAGCTCGATGTCGACGTCATCGCTCACCGCCATGCGACCCGGATCGAACTCGCTGTTCCAGAACGCCGTGCCGAGAATGCCGTAGTCCTTGCGGCTGATACGCAGATTCCCCTGGAAGGTCATTCGCTGGTTGCCCCACGCGTCGGACACGGGCGGGTTGAGCATCACGAACGGAATCGCGAGATGCTTCGTCACACCGTGCAGTGTGAAGTCTCCATCGACGACGTAGCCGCTGTCGGCCTGATGCACGACGGAACTGCGAAAGGCGATCGTCGGATAGCGTTCGACGTCGAAGAAGTCGGGGCTGCGCAGGTGTTGATCGCGGGACGTGCTATTTGTGGAGAGGCTCTTCGTGAGAATGACCACGCTCACCGACGAACGCTCCGGCGCGCTCGGCTCATACATGATTGTTCCCGCATACGTGCCGAAGGCGCCGCGAACGTTGGACAGACCCATGAACCGGACGCTGAAGCCCATCATGGAGTGCGCGGCGTCGATCTCGAAGTGCTGCGGCAGGCCGGCCCTACCAACTTGCGCGTGGGATATCGCAGGCGCGGCGAACACGAGGGCGACGAATCGGAAGCGGTGAGACACTCTGGTAACCTCGGCGATTAGGGTCGTCGACCCTAATGCGGCCACCTCGCGCCTAACAGCGATTTGGGGTCGAAACCGCGTCGCGATGTGCGAACGGCGAGTGGCGTGCGGTGAACGCCGCTAGCCCTCGAGCACCGCCATGAACCCGTCCCGGTATGTGCGGCCGACGGTGACGCGGGTGTCGTCCTTCAGGATGGCCACGAGCTCGCCGTGAAACCACGTCTGGACTTCGCGGATTCGGTTCACATTCACGATCGCTCCGCGATGCACGCGCACGAATGCCGTTGGGTCGAGCCGGTCGGCGAATCCGTTGAGGCTGCCGCGTACCTTGTGGGCCATCGTGCCGGCGTGGATGATCACATGATTGTCGGCGGCCTCCAGCCAGTCGATCTGGTCGGCGCTGACCGGCACGACGCGGCCCTCGTTCCGCACGAGTACGCGACGCAGGGGGGTGCTGGCGCGTTGCTCGCCCTCGAACATGTCCGGAGCCGAAGCGGCCGGCTCGGTCGGCGGCGCCGGGATCGCAGCGCGTTGCCAGGAGAGTAGTCCGGCGAGGATCAGGTAGATGACGACACTCCACGCGAACACCGTGTGCATGCGATCCCGAAAGACGTCGCGAATGGCGAGCAACGATCCGGGATAATAGTACGACGCGAAGAGAGTGGCGACGATGAGCGTGTGGACTACGGCGACGCCGCCGACGATCAGCGCGTGCCTAACGATGCCACGGCCGTTGAGCGGGACACGACGTGTGACCGGGCGGATGATCAGCGGGATGAATGCAAGCCAGACCGCGGCCCCGATTGCCTGCGCGAAGAGAATCGTCGCGTAGTTCCGGGGCCCGCCACCCCAGTGACGCGTGAAGTACTCCTGAATCGACAGCGCGGCCACGATCCCGCATCCGATAGCGGCGGCGACTGCTGTTGCACCCGGCCGCGGTCGAATACCGAGCGGCGGC
>QHUV01000631.1 GCA_003222065.1 Gemmatimonadota bacterium
CTTGGATCTCCGTCGGTTTCGCCGTGCTCGGCTTGATCGGTGTGCATGTCGTCATCGCGCGTGGACTGCTAGCCATCGCGCGCGGCGAACGGCGTGCGGTGTGAGCGTGCGTCTCACCCTGCTATTGCCAGCACTAATACGTTGAACAAGGCTTCGCCGTCCCACACACGCACTCGAGCACACTCGTTATGCAGACTCGGTCGCTCGGCACACAAAGTCTAACGGTCTCGGCCCTCGGCCTCGGTTGCATGGGCATGTCTGACTTCTACTCCGGCCGTGACGACAGGGAATCCCTGGCGACAATCGCGCGCGCCATCGAGCTCGGAGTCACCTTTCTCGATACGGCCGACATGTACGGCCCATTCACGAACGAGGAGCTCGTGGGTCGCGCGATCAAGGGGCGCCGCGACGACGTCGTCATCGCGACGAAGTTCGGCAACATGCGCTCTTCGGATGGTGCATACCTCGGTGTGAACGGCAGTCCGGACTACGTGCGGAGCGCGTGCGAGGGCTCCCTGCGCCGCCTCGGCGTCGACCACATCGATCTCTACTATCAGCATCGCGTCGATCCGAACACGCCCATCGAGGACACGGTCGGCGCGATGGGGCAGCTCGTCGCCCAGGGCAAGGTCCGCTACCTCGGGCTCTCCGAGGCAGCTCCCGACACGATCCGGCGCGCGCAACGTGTCCATCCGATCACCGCCCTGCAAACGGAGTACTCGCTATGGAGTCGCGATCCGGAAGACGAGATCCTGCCGACGGTGCGTGAGCTCGGGATTGGTTTCGTTGCCTATAGCCCATTAGGCCGCGGCTTTCTCACCGGCCGATTCCGCACAATCGACGACCTGCCTGACGACGACTGGCGCCGCAACTCGCCGCGCTTTCAGGGCGAGAATTTTCAGAAGAATCTCGACCTCGTGCGCCACATCGAGCAGCTGGCGCGGCAGAAGCATTGCACGCCGGCTCAACTGGCGCTCGCCTGGCTGCTCGCCCGTGGCCGAGACATCGTGCCGATCCCCGGTACGAAGCGCCGCGAGTTTCTGGAGGAGAATGTGGGCGCGCTCGAGGTGCAGCTCAGCGCGGAGGATCTCGCGCGCATCGACGCGATCGCACCGCGCGGCGTCGCGTCGGGCTTACGCTATGCGGAAGGCGGAATGGCCACCGTGAATCGCTGAGCAGACCCGGTGATCGCGCTTTCGCTCCGACTAGCGTTTACGCCGCCGCGCACGGTCTAGACTGAAGCCCGAGACACGACCAACTCAGCGAACCCCAACCGCTTCAATGGAGTTCTTCGCCGAGCGCAAGAGCGAAGAGCGCCGGTCAACGTTCGGTCACACCGGCGCCCGTTAGGTTGGGGTCCACTGGTGCCCGCACTTTCCGCAGAGGGCTTGCATGCGACTCCCGTCGCCGGGCCGGTAGGGCGACACTCCACGATTTCCGCATTGCGAACAGATGACGCGATCGCGAGGCACGGGATGCCACGCATTGGAGCAAGCGACGTCAGCCCCCGCTTGAGGACCGACCTCCCGGCTCACGAGCATTGGCGAACCGCACTCCGGGCATCTGCGCATGCATCACGTCGCGATCTAGATATCCAGGTTCGACACGAACCGCGCGTTCTTCTCGATGAAATCACGCCGCGGCTCGACGTCGTCGCCCATCAGCGTCTGGAACACGTTGTCAGCGAGCACCGCGTCCTCCATTGCCACTTTGAGGAGCGTCCGCCGTTCAGGATCCATCGTCGTGTCGAAGAGCTGATCCTTGTTCATCTCACCCAGCCCTTTGTAGCGCTGGATGTTGATGTTGCCCTTGCCATCGCCGTTCGTTCCGCCGCCGAACCGCTTGATGATCTCGTCGCGCTCTTTGAGGTCATAAGCGTAGTACGCCTCCTTCCCTTTCGCGACGCGAAACAGGGGCGGCTGCGCGATGTACACGTATCCGGCGTCGATCAGTTCCTGCATCTGGCGGAAGAAGAACGTCAGCAGCAGTGTCCGAATGTGCGCGCCATCAACGTCCGCGTCCGTCATGATGATGATCTTGTGATAGCGGGCTCTCGTAATGTCGAACTCTTCCTTGATGCCCGTCCCGATCGCCGTGATGATCGTGCGGATCTCTTCGTTCGACAGGACCTTGTCGATACGAGCTTTCTCAACATTGATGATCTTGCCCCGGAGCGGCAGAATGGCTTGAAACTCGCGCTTGCGGCCCTGTTTCGCCGAGCCGCCCGCCGAGTCGCCCTCGACGAGATACAGCTCGCAGAGCTTGGGATCGGACAAGCTGCAGTCGGCGAGCTTCCCCGGGAGATTGCCGATGTCGAGCGCGGATTTCTTTCTCGTTAGGTCGCGCGCCTTCC
>QHUV01000632.1 GCA_003222065.1 Gemmatimonadota bacterium
ACCGCGCCGCCGAAGAGGCTTGGCAGCGCGAAAGCTCCCGCCCACGGCAGTGCCCCTCTGAGGTCCTCGCGATACCCGACGATGCTGCTCAATGACGCGGGCCAGAGCGCAACCGTGCTGGTGGCGTTGGCGACGATCGGCGTGATCCCTAGTCCGACCAGAGCGGGGAATGTGAGGAGAGTGCCGCCGCCGGCGACCGAATTCATGACGCCGCTGATCGTTGCGGCGACAACTACGAGAATGAGGCGCAGCGTAGCGGACAATTGCACGAATGATGATGAATACGAGGTGGGCGGTGGCGGAAGCTCGTGGCTTCCGCACTGTGAGCGGCGACACCATGGCGATCCACGATGACGGTTGGATGCCGCTGGTGCGAATGCGCGAATAGATTGCGAGAGCGCGGCTCGGTGAAGGCAGCCGCCGGTAATCCAGTGGAGACAGATCGCATGCCAGACACCATAACGGCGACCGCGCCTCAAGCGCCCGGCGCGGAGCTACGCGCAACTGGTTCACTCGACATCAAAGACTCCCGCACCGGCAAAAACTATCCGGTGCAGATACTGGAAGGTGGCGTCGAAGGCGACACGGCCATCCGCGCCATGGATTTGCGCCAGATCAAGACGGCTCCCGAGGAGTTTGGGATGATGACGTACGACCCGGCGTTCATGAACACCGCGTCGTGCAGGAGTGCCATCACGTTCATCGACGGCGACAAGGGAATTCTTCGCTATCGCGGGTACCCGATCGAGCAACTTGCCGAGAGCGCGACCTTCCTCGAAGTCGCGTGGCTGCTGCGCAACGGTGAGTTGCCGGCACAGAAGGAGTACGACCGGTGGGTGCACGACATCACGTATCACACTTACGTGCACGAGAACATCAAGCGTTTCCTGGAGGGATTTCGCTACGACGCGCATCCGATGTCGATGCTTTGCTCGAGCGTTGCCGCGCTGTCGTCGTTCTACCCCGAGGCGAAGAACATCAAGGATCCCGACCAGCGCTACATCTCGATCATCCGCCTGCTCGCCAAGCTGCCGACGCTCGCCGCGTTCATCTACCGCCACGGGAAAGGCCTGCCGTTCATCTACCCCGACAACGATCTCGGCTATGTTGAGAACTTTCTCTCCATGGTCGCGCGCATGTCAGAGCCACAGTACGAGGCGAATCCGGTTTTCGTGAAGGCGCTCGAAGTGTTGTTCATTCTTCACGCGGATCACGAGCAGAACTGCTCGACGAATGCCGTTCGTGCCGTCGGCTCATCCGAGGTCGATCCCTTCTCGGCCATCGCCGCCGGAATCGCCGCGCTCTACGGCCCGCTGCACGGCGGTGCAAATGAAGCCGTGCTGCGCATGATCGAGGAGATCGGCCATCCGAAAAACGTTCCGGCATTCATTGACAGCGTGAAGGGCGGCAAGGGCGGGCGGCTGATGGGATTCGGTCACCGCGTATACAAGAGCTACGATCCGCGCGCGAAGATCGTGAAGCGCCTCGCCGATCAGGTGTTCGCGCAGATCGGAATGGACAAGGATCTCGAGATCGCGCTCAAGCTCGAGGAAGCCGCGCTCCACGATGATTACTTCGTGTCGCGCAAACTATACCCGAACGTCGACTTTTATACGGGTCTCATTTACCGCTCGATGGCATTCCCGACGGACTTCTTCACCGTGCTGTTCGCCGTTGCACGGACGTCCGGTTGGCTGGCGCAATGGGAGGAGCTGCTCAACGACAAGGAGCAGAAGATCGCCCGGCCTCGGCAGATCTACGTGGGATATGGTGAGCGGGAGTACGACTCGCGAATCTCGGAGAAATTCCCCAAAACGAACAAGGACGGGCGCAAGAAGTAGCACCGCAAGCCGCAGCCGGCTTTAGATGCGAGAGCGAGGGGAAGATTCAGCCGGAACGAGAAACACGTTCCCTTGCCGGGGCTGCTCTCGACGGCGAGCGTACCGCCCATGGCCGAGACGAGTTTCTGGCAGATCGAAAGCCCCAGGCCGGCGCTGGAGAACACCGTCTTTCCGGACGGGCATTGATGACGGAAGGCGTCGAAGAGCGTGTCGAGTACGGCGGGCGGTATGCCGCAGCCCGTATCACGAACCGAGAACTCTACCCCCGTTCTCGAGATACTCGCGACTGAAACGGTGACGTTTCCCTGATGCGTAAACTTGAGCGCGTTCGTCGTTAGGTTCAACAGAACGCGCGTGATGGCGGCGGGGTGTCCAACCCGACGATCGCCTTTTTGTGGCGCCACGAGAAGCACATCCAGCTTTTTTTCTTCGGCGATCGGCTGGACGATGTCTCGGACTACGTGAATACACTCACTGATCGAAAACCGCACCGGAACGGCTTCCAGAAGAAGGTCGCCACCTCGCGCGAGGTCCAGCAGATCGGACGCAAGTGAGCTGAGCGCGAACACCGCACCGTAGACGAGCAGGAGCTGCCGCTCCTGATGCGGTGTGATTGGACCACTGTGTCCCTTTCTGAGCGCATCGACGAGAAATAACACCGATGTGAGCGGAGAACGCATGTCGTGCGCTACGGCCACGATCGTCTCGAGCTCGTCGGGACTCGCGATTCGAGCGGCAAGCCTCTGCGCCGCATCGGCAT
>QHUV01000633.1 GCA_003222065.1 Gemmatimonadota bacterium
GTCGGTGGACTACGACATCCAGATGGTGCCTGGTGTGAAGACCGCGCTCTTCGGCGGTGAGGGACTGTTTTTCGCGCTGCTCAAGGGGCCCGGTCGCGTGATCTTGCAGACGATGCCGTTCTCGCGCCTCGCCGATCGCATCATCGCCGCATCGCCGCGCGCCGGCGGCAGCCGCCGAGAGGAGGGAAGCGTCCTTGGCGCGTTAGGCGGCCTGCTCGACGGAGACAACTAGGCGGTGGCCTCGGCGGCGATTGAGACGCGCGCGCTCCGGAAAGTATATCCGCCTCCATCGCACCAGCGCGGCGCGAAGCGCCACGCTTCGAATGAGACCACGATTTCGGCGGCGCCGAACGGCGCCACCGAAATCGTCGCCCTCGACGCGCTCGACCTCGACATCAACGAGGGTGAGTTTTTTGGGCTGCTCGGACCGAACGGGGCCGGCAAGACGACGACGATCGGAATCCTAACGACGCGCGTCCGTCCAACCGCGGGTTCGGCTCGTGTCTCGGGCGTCGACGTCGCTCGCGACGCCGTACGGGTGCGTACGCACATCGGCGTCGTGCCGCAACGCCCGAATCCCGATCGCAGCCTGAACGCGCTCGAGAATCTCGTGTACCACGCGGCATATTTCGGAATTCCGCGTGCGGCGGCCGAAAGCCGCGCCCGAGAGCTCATGGCGCGTCTCGACATCGAGGACAAGGCCGGCGCAAAAGTGGATCAGCTCTCCGGAGGCCAGCAGCAACGCCTCATGATCGCGCGTGCCCTGATCCACGAGCCCGACGTACTCTTCCTCGACGAGCCGACCGTCGGTCTGGATCCACAGGCGCGTCTCGATCTGTGGAACATTCTGCGCGATCTACATCGGCAGGGACGCACCATCGTCATGACGACGCACTACATGGAGGAGGCCGACCGGCTCTGCGAACGCATCGCCATCGTCGATCGTGGCAAGCTGCTGGCGCTCGACACCCCGGCGCGACTCAAGGAGCGCGCACCGGGAGGAACGCTCATCGAGCTTCATATCGACGGTGACGCTGCCGGCATCGCGGGCAGCGTCAGTGCGCTTTCCGGCGTCCTTCGCGCCGAGGTGCGCGATGGCGTGCTCCGCGTATTCAGTGATCGCGGCGGTCGCATCATCTCGCCGCTCATCCAGATCGTCGAAGACGCAGGACTTCACGTGCGCAATATCGGCCTCACCGAGCCCAGTCTCGAGACGCTCTTCGTGTCGCTCACGGGGAGGAAGCTCGATTGACGACTGTCACAGGTGATTTGCCGGCGGAAGCGATAGTCAGGTCGCGCAAGGAGCCACGCACCATTCCACCGTCGAAGGTGTTTCTCGCTCTCCTGCGACGCGACGTCACCGTCGCGCGGAAAGAGCTGCCCTTCTTCCTCGTGCGCACGGTCATGCAACCCGTGCTCTTCATCATTGTGTTCGGCGCGCTGCTGCCTCGCATGGGCTTCGTAGGGATGGCATATCGCGCGGCGCTGCTTCCCGGCATTCTTGCCATGAGCCTAACGATGAGCGCGATTCAGGCGGTTTCGTTGCCGATGGTGCAGGACTTCGGCTGGACGCGCGAGATCGAGGATCGGCTCCTCGCGCCCGTACCGACCGGTGTCGTTGCCGCCGAGAAAATTGTCGCGGGGGTGATCCAGGCGATCATCGCCGCCATTGTCGTATTGCTCGTCGCGCGCCTCATCATGGGCCCGATGCCCGGACTCTCGGTCGCCCATGGCGGCGAGATCGCCCTCATCGCCCTGCTTGGTGCGACGGCGTTCTCGTCACTCGGCATGTGGCTGGGAACGGCGATCTCACCACAGCAGATCGGCCTCATGTTCAGCGTCATCGTCGCGCCGATGATCTTCTTCGGCTGTGCGTATTATCCCTGGCGCGGACTCGACGCCGTGCCGGTCGTGAAATATCTCGTCCTCTTGAATCCCCTCGTCTACGTCGCGGAAGGACTCCGTGGCGTGATGACGCCCGCCGTTCCGCATATGAGCCTTGGCGTGGTGACAGTTGCCCTGGTGATCCTCGCGGCAGCCGGCTGGATGCTCGGCATGCGCAGCTTCTACAAGCGCGCCATCGGATGACGCGCACGGTAGAGCGAAGCGCGGCGCTCGCCGAGCCGTTCAGTCGGTTTCTCGAATTGTTGGAGCAGGCGACGGCGCTCCCGCGCGACCGTCTCCCGGAACCGACGGCCTTCGCGCTCGCCACCTCCGCCGACAATCGCCCGAGCGTGCGAATGCTCTTGCTGAAGGACGCGGACGAGCGCGGCTTCGTGTTTTACACCAACTACGAGAGCCGGAAGGGGCGCGAGCTCGTCGCGAACCCGCGCGTGGCGCTGTGCTTTCACTGGGCGCCGCTCGAGATCCAGGTGCGCGTCGAAGGCCGGGCCGCGCCGGTAACGGCGCAGGAAGCGGACGCCTACTTCGCGTCGCGGCCGCGCGGCAGCCAGATCGGCGCCTGGGCGTCGCAGCAGAGCGCGGCGCTGGAGTCGGCGCAGGCGCTCGACGCGCGCGTGGCCGACTACGAGCGACGCTTCGCCGACCGCAGCGTGACGCGGCCGCCGCATTGGTCGGGCTTTCGCGTGAC
>QHUV01000646.1 GCA_003222065.1 Gemmatimonadota bacterium
CTGGTTGGGCGACAGCCCTCATATGGCTGGGACGGGCGCGGCGCTACCGGGAGGCGTTTGAGCGCGCATTTGCGCTCGCCCGCCACGTCTACACCTTCAGCGATAGCGAGAAAGCGCAGTTCGCGCGAATTATCGGCGAGCCCGTCGAGGACGACCCCAAGGTGTCATGACGCGCCGCCATGCTTCACTCGCGTGGCCCAATCGCACATCGCCGCTCCAGCTGAAAGCCCGTATCGAGCGCCGGTCGCTCCGCCACACTCGCGACTGACCATCCCGTCGCGTACATCCATCGCGTCATTCGCGCCAGCTTCGCGATGTCGATCCGTTGTGGCTCGTCGCGCGGCGTGTGATAGTCCGGGTGTAAGAGTGTGCTAAAGAACAGCGCTGGCACATGCATGCACGCGTATGGCAAATGATCGCTTCGATAGTACCAGCCTTCTCTATGTGTCGGCCGGTCCCAACTGCTGTCGATGGCGAAACGCGTCACTCTGTCATTCGCCTCGAGGGCCATTCGTGCTAGTGCCGTGGAGTTCCGATGGGGCGGTTGCGCGCCTAACAACGCCGCGCTGTCTGGATTGTTGCGCCCGATCATGTCGCCGTTCAGGACCGCAACGATGCTCTCGAGCGGCACCACCGGATGCAAGGCGTGCCAATATGATCCGAGCAGTCCCCGCTCCTCCGCGCCATGCCACACGAACAATGCCGATCGCGCGCCCGGCTTCTTTGCCCACGCCCGGGCAATTGCGAGCAGCGCGACACTGACGGATGCGTTGTCGTCGGCCCCATTCCAGATCGAATCCCCGTCGATCGGATATCGCACGCCATCGTGATCCTGATGCCCACTGAAGAGCACATACTCATGACGCCGCGCTGGATCCATGCCGCCGACTTTGGCGACCACGTTCACCGATGGATACGAGAAGCTCTCGGTGTAGAGGCGCACGGTTAAGCGTTGGCCCGGCGCGCGCACGCCGTCGAGCATGCCGCGCCGCACCCAGAGCACCGGCACGTTGGGCGTGACGCCCCGCGCCAGCGTCGACCGCGCCGTGTCCAGACCATACCGTCCGCGCGCCAGCGCCACACCGCCGAAGCCGAACGCCATGTCGTCATCCGCGACGGAATCGGACACGAGGATGACCGCGCCCGCACCGCGGTCGATCAGGGCCTGCGACTGCTGGCGCACCGCGGCAAGCGCATAACGATAGCCGCGGAGACTCATGTTCGGCGCCGGCGGGCTCGTCGGCGCATGGACCACCGCGGCCACCGCCTTGCCGTGCAGATCCACATTTGCCAGCTGGTCCGGTTGCCCTTCGCCCACGAAAACGACCGGCAAGTCGACCGTCGAGGTCACGGGCGTGGTGACGACGACATCGCGCCAAAGCGCCAATGGTTTGTTGCCTAACGATATCTCACTCCCTTCCGAAATCCGCACCCGGCGCATCGGCCAAAACTGGAAATACGTGCCGTCGTCGCCCGCCGGTTCGAGGCCGGCCTCGCGCGCCGCTTTCGCGATCCACATCGACGCGCGCAGCTCGTCGAGCGTACCCGCTTCACGACCGCGCATCGCATCGCTCGCGAGAAAGAAAATGTCCCGCCGCAGATCCTCCTCGCGGATGGCATCCAGCGCCGGCGGCGTCGAGCCGGTCGCGAGCGACATCGGTGCCTCACGAGTCGCGGCGGCCGGTGACGACGCCGGCGACGTCGCGCACCCACCCATCGCCGCGAGCAACGCCACCCCGCAAACCCTAGCTACGCTATTGCCGCGAGCGCCGCTTCCGTTCGCCCTCTGGCTTGGCCTCACGATGGGCCTCGGCCGTTGCCGTGATGACTGACTTGATGCCGCCGCGAATGTTGAAGTCACCCGTCACCTCCATCCAGCGTGGCGTACACGCCGCTGCTAAGTCGTCGAGGATACGGTTTACGGCCCGCTCGTAGAAGATCCCATCGTTGCGGAAGCTCCAGAGATAAAGCTTGAGACTTTTGAGCTCGAGGCACAGTCTATCTGGTACGTAGTCGATGAGGATCGTTCCGAAGTCCGGTGCGCCCCCCTCGAGCTGTCGCAGCTCCCGGGCGTCGCTTTCAATGCCCCCGACTGGGCATAGCGATGTGAACTCGGGGCACTCCATGCTGATGGAGTACTCCCGGTCAGGGTACGGATTCTCGAAGGTCTCGAGCAGCTCGGGCTTCGGCATGGCTGTACAATGGCGCGTCAGTGGGCCGCACGGTAGTCGAGTCATCTTGGCCCTGGC
>QHUV01000090.1 GCA_003222065.1 Gemmatimonadota bacterium
CTGCCGCGGCAGAAGGCAAGCGATCAAGCGTTTGACGTGACGCTTCGCCCGACCATTCGCGCGCCAGCATAGCAACAACAAGTCATCACGACTGGCGGCCGCCGAACCTGAGTTGTCAGTCAGCGGTAGCGCGAAGCTTCTGGCGATGGCGCGCCGCCTTGGCGCGATTGCCACAGGTGGCCATGTCGCACCAACGCCGCCGTCCGTTCTTCGTTCCGTCGTAGAACACGCGAGCGCAGCGCATGTCCGCGCAGCGACGTACGCGCGGTAGCTCACCGAGGATCAGCGCGTCGGCGGCAGATTCGACAATCGGGATCATCAATCCCGCGAATGCGTCACCGACGGGAACGAAAGTGCGAGCGTATGTGCCATCGTTCCGACGCTCGACGCGACGCGTCCCCGCGCTGCGTCCGAGAACACGATTGATCTCGCCGAGTGCATCGCCGCGAACCTGCTCAGCGGCGGTCGTGCCAGACCCACGCTCGGCCAACACTCGCAGCGCACCACGAACGCGACGTGCATCGACGAGCGCCGCCGCGGCCCCGGATGGTTGCTCGCGGGCACGACGTCGCATGCCGAGCCCGCGCTCGGCGTCGACGAGCGTCGCTGCCTCGAGCCAGCCCATCAGCGTCTCGAAGTCGCGTAAGGCATCGACGACGCGTACGGCGTCACTATTCACGAAGTCCAACCAGAGACGCTCGCCCACGAAGACGAACGCGCGCTCGTGAGATATTGCGGGCGCGAATGCAGCAGGTGGATCGAGAAGCGCGTGAGTGGCAGTCATCGGCGGAGGGAAAGCATACCCCGAGGTTTTCGAGTCAGCAAGCGGGGAAAATTGCGAAGAGCGCAACTGCTGGAGCCGCAACTGCTGGAAGCGCAACTGCCGAGAGCGCGACTGCCGAGAGGCGTGGCCACCGGACATCAAGCACGATGCGACTAAATTGGCTCCTTCCACGAGGAGTTTCACGATGTCTGCACATGTCGATGCGGCCGCGCTCGGCAAACTTCGGCTTGTTGGCGTTGGCTCGACCAATCCCGTGAAGGTGGCCGCGGTGCGTGCCGTCATGGGGCGCGTCGCGGCATCAGCGCGTGTCGAGGCCGTGAGCGTGGCGTCGACGGTGCGCGACCAACCGTTCGGCGACGACGAGACGATCCGCGGAGCGCTCGCGCGTGCGCACGCCGCTCGTGAGGCAGCGGGCGCCGAGTTGGGTGTGGGTATCGAGGGAGGCGTCGTCGAGTCTGGGGAGGGCCTGCGCACGTGTGCATGGGCCGCCGTCGTCGACGCATCGGGACGACAAGGCGTCGGCGGCTCGCTCGCGATGCCGCTGCCGATGCCGGTTTCGCGCTTCATCCGAGGGGAAGGCCTCGAGCTGGGCGAAGCGATGGACCGCGTGACGGGAGAGCGCAACACCAGGCATCGTCAGGGCGCGGTCGGAATCCTCACGGCGGGGCTCGTCGACCGGCAAGCGGCATACGAGGTAATCCTGACCTATGCTCTCGCGCCCTTTCTCACGTCGGAGCTGTGGTAACCGACACGTTAGGCGGCGGACGACGAAGCGGCGGCCTCGGCAGACCCGGGCGCGGCGAGTGCATCTTCACGGTAAACGATCCAGCCGGTCGTCTCTTCGACGACGAGATCGACCTCGGTGCCGAGGGGAATCGTTAGGTTCGGCACCTCGTGTCCGGCGGGGAAATCCATCAGTACCGGCACGTCCAGATCGGAGACGAGATCGAGCACGAAGTCCTCGAACTCATCCTCTTCCGATCGGTCGATCGAGAGGTGTCCAAATACGATGCCCCGCACACGCGGAAGCAAGCCCGCGGCGCGCAAATGCAGCAGTCGTTCGTCGACGACGGACATCGGATCCTTGGTTTCCTCGAGGAAGAGGATCGCGTCGTCCACCCGTGAAATACGCGCAGCTTCGCGCACCGCATGAGCCAGAGATGGAGCGCGGTGATGTCGGAGTAGCCGACGAACGCTTTCGGGTTGCTCTCGAAGATTTGTGGCTCGAGAAAGGGGATCATGCGCACCGCCCCATAACCGCCGGTACCGCCAATGAGGGCTTTCACCCGCGGATCCAGCCACATTCCCATGAAGTTTTCGGCGCGGCGTTCGTCCTCGGCGCGCGTGAACCGACGCAACGTCGTGATCTCAGGATCGAGAAGAACGGTGTATCCCGCGCGCTCGAGCGCCTTGACGCCGCGCGTTAGCCAGCCGACACGCGGAGAATAGGAGGGCGCAACGACGCCGATGGTGTCACCCTTCGTGATTGGCGCGGGGCGCAACAGCGGCTCGGACGGGACCGAGGCAATCAGCGTCGCGGCTGGAGGAGCTGTCGCGGCGTCGGGGAGAACCAACTGGTCTGAGGCATCGGGCGTCATTGCGGGGCAAGATAATAACCCCCGAGGGCCCATTGCGGCGACCACGCACGTCCGACCGCTAAATTGCTCGTATGCCGTCGTCGCCACCGCCCCCAGACTCGTCCATGTACTTCCGGAAGGGTTTCGGCCTAAAGGCCGAGGTCCAGGAGGATCTCGCCGCTTATCAAGGGGCGCTCGTAGATCGCATGAAGGCAAGCGATTACACGCTGACGGCGGGGGACATCACCATCCGCTTGGCCAGGGAGTTCGGGTTCTGCTACGGCGTGGAGCGCGCGGTGGAGTACGCCTACCAGACGCGCCGGAAGTTCCCGGAACGGCGGATTGTTCTCGTAGGCGAGATCATCCACAACCCGTACGTCAACGCCCGGTTGAAAGACCTGGGAATCGAGATCCTGAATCGCGCCGACGGACGAGCCTTCGATTTCACATCAATCCAACCGGCGGACGTCGTCATTCTCCCGGCCTTCGGGGTGACGATCGAAGATTTCGATCGATTGCGCACGCTTGGTTGCATTCTTGTCGACACGACGTGCGGCTCGGTGCTCAACGTGTGGAAGCGGGTCGAGAGCTATGCGCGCGACGGCTTCACGGCTCTGATCCATGGCAAGTATTATCACGAAGAGACCAGGGCCACTGCGTCGCAGGTCCGCAAGCATGGCGACGGACACTATCTAATCGTGCGCGATATGAACGAGGCACGAGTGGTGTGCGAATTCATCGAGGGAAAGGTCGCGGCGCCGGCGATCTCGGAGCGGTTCGCGCCGCACGCGGTGTCTCCAGGCTTCGATCCTGACGAGCATCTGCGCAAGATCGGCGTCGCAAATCAGACGACGATGCTCGCGCGCGAATCGTTGGCGATCGGCGAGGAAGTCGGTGCGGCGATCGCGCGCGCGCGCGGAGAGGCGGCGCGGAACGCGGAGTTTCGCACCTTCGACACGATTTGCAGCGCGACGCAAGAGCGTCAGGACGCGGTGCTGGAGCTGCTGCGAGAGCGGCTCGACGCGATGATCGTGATCGGTGGATTCAACTCGAGCAACACGATCTCACTCGCCGCACTGTGTGCCGAGCGAGTACCGACGTACCACGTAGAGTCTGCCGCCGCAATCGATCCCGAAGGGAAGTCGATCTATTTCCGGCGGCCCGGGATCAAACATGTCGAAGCCCGTGCGCAGGATTGGCTGCCGGCGGGTGGCAGCGTGCGCATTGGGCTGACGGCGGGCGCGAGCACGCCGAACAACAAGATTGGCGAGGCAATCGTTCGTATCATGGCGACCCGGGGTGTCGAGCTCGAGTGACATTGGCCGTTGCCGGGACGCGGGGGTAAGTTCGCGGCGTGGACTTCTCGCATTACATCGCTCTAGGCGATTCGATGTCGATCGACCTCTATCCGGCGCTGGATGCCGGCGAGATCGACGTTGCTGTCGCCCTGGAGCGTGACGCGACCGCTGGACGCGTCGCGGCGCTCGGAGCAGCGTCCCTGTTCTATCGCAACGACGAGGGGCGCTGGCCGGAGGAGATCGGAAATGATCTCGTGAGCCGCTTTCCGGCGATCGAGTTCGCGAATTTCGCGATGGACGGCGCAACGATCGGGGACGTGTTCGGCGAACAGCTGCCGCAATTAATAGAGAGTGAGGAACCGACGCTTCTGACCCTAACGATTGGAGCGACCGATCTGTTCAGCGCGTTCACGAATCGTCCCAAGACAGCACTGCTCGATCGCATCGTGCACGATGTCGCGGAGGCGTTCGATTTCGTTGTGGAATCGGTCCGGCGGGCGCGACCGAACAGCCTGCTCATCGTCTCGACGATTTACGATCCATCGGACCGCACCGGCCGGATTCGTGGCGTGCTCGACGACGGTGGTCCATTGCCGCTCCATGCATTGGACAAGCTGAACGCGGCGATTCGAACGGTGTCGAGCGGAACGCCAGGCGTGCTGCTCGGGGAAGTCTATGGCCACTTTCTCGGACATGGCATAGCGGCTCCGGAAGCTGATCGATGGTTCTGGCGACGATCGCTCATCGAGCCGAACGCGCGCGGAGCGAGTGAGATTCGTCGCGTCTGGATGGAGGCGCTCACGGCGGCCGAGGTCCTCGAGGAGGAGCGATGAGCGAGCTACTCGAGCAGTTTGCATCAGTGGCGATGTCCCGGCGGCCGGCAGCGCTGGCGACGCTCGTCGCGGCCGCGGGTGTGACACCGAAAAAGGCCGGATCGACGATGTGGGTGTCGGAGGACGGGTCGTTGCTCGGCTCGGTGACGATCGGCGGCTGCGTGGATACGCGAGTGATCGAACGTGCGGAGCACGTCATTACGTCCGGAGCGCCCGAGCTACTGCGCATGACGTTAGGCGACGAGGACGCATTGGAGCTGGGATTGACGTGCGGTGGCGAAGTCGAGGTCCTCGTGCAGCGTGTCGATCCACGCATCGTCGACGACGCGACGGTCCTAGCCTACGAGTTCGCCCGGACTGCTCATGAATCCGGACGCGCCTCGATGGTCGTCGCGCGGCTCGACCGACGCGAGCGTTTGGCCGTGGACGAGAGTGGGGCGACGGCGGGCACTCTGGGGGACGAGCTGCTCGACCTGCGCGCTGGCGAGGCGGCGCTTCAGCGGCTCGCCCGGGCAGAAGCGTCCGGCGTCGAACGCCTAACGTATGAAGGAGGAGATGCCTCTCTCTTCTTCGAGCGACTCGCACCACCGGAAACCGTCGTCATCTATGGGGCGAGCCAGGTCGCGATGTCGCTGGTGATTTACGCGCGCGAGCTCGGCATGCGGACGGTGATCGTCGACGGACGCGAGCGCATGGCGACGCGAGCACGCTTTCCACTCGCCGACGAAATCTTTGTCGGGATGCCGTCGGAATTCGCCGAGCGGGTACGGGCGACAAAGCAGACGTATGTCGTGCTGCTCGCGCACGATTACAAGTACGAGCTGCCGGTGCTGCGCGAGGTTCTGCGCAGCGACGCGCGGTACGTCGGAATGCTCGGCAGCCGGCGTCGGGGGGACAGTATTCGCTCGATGCTGAAAGAAGACGGCTTGAGCCCCGCGGAGGTCGGCAGGCTCCGCACGCCGATCGGACTCGCCATCGGGGCGAAGAGCGCCGCCGAGATCGCGCTGGCCATCGCGGCGCAGATCGTCGCGGTACGAGAAGGGAAGGAGGCGGTAATCGAGCGAGCGCTGCCTAACGTGGCAGCGACGCCGTCGGCGCGTCCGGCGGAACTTCGCGAGCCCGCGGCGGGGTGATGCAATACCGCGCCGTGTCTCGCGGTGAGTCGTGGGATGGCGGGCTCGCCGGGAGCGTGCTCGTGCACGACGTGCGCGACGCACGCGGCGCGGTGTGCGTCGCCAAGGGAAGAGTGCTGAATCTCGACGACGTCGCGCGACTGCGAACGGCGCCATGGCAAGAGTTGCACGTCGCGGCGCTCGCGCCGGACGACATGCACGAGGACGATGCCGGACCGCGGCTGGCCTGTGCGGCGGCCGGCGGCGGCGTACGTGTCGGCGAACGATCGGCGGGACATTGGCCGCTCATCGCCGCGCGGCGCGGCATCGTCGACATCGCGATCGATCCGCTCGCCGAGGTGAACGGCCGCGAAGGGCTCTCGGTGTATACGCTCTTTCATGGGCACGTCGTGGATGAAGGTGAAGTTGTCGCGCGGGCGAAGATCACGCCCTTCGCGGTGCCGCGCGGTCTCGTCGAGGGAGCGGTCGGCGTCGCCCGCGCGGCCGGAGGCCTGGTGCGCGTGCGGGCGTTCAGACGCGCTCGCGTTGGCGCTGTGGTGCTCACGTCGCTCGGCGAGCGGCAGGCGACGAATATCGCGCGGTTCGGGGAATCGTTAGGCGAGAAGGTCAGTTGGCTTGGCGGCGAGCTGCTCCCGCCAATCGTGAGCGAGACGCGACGCGACGCCGTGACGTCGGCGCTGCGCGCCGAGTTGGGGCGCGGTTGCGACGTGCTCGTCGTCGCCGGTACGCGGGCGATGGACGAGCTCGACCCGACCTTCCTCGCTCTCGCCGACCTGGGGGGCCAGCGCGTGCGTCAAGGCGTGCCGGCGCATCCGGGAAGCTTGTTCTGGATCGCGCGCGTCGGAACTGTGCCCGTGCTCGGACTCCCATCGTGCGGCCTGTTCTCCGAAGCAACGGTGTTCGACCTAGTCCTGCCACGCATTCTCTGCGGCGACGCGATCGGCGCCGCAGAGCTGGCCGGGCTCGGGCACGGTGGCTTTCTCACTCGTGACATGGCCTTTCGCTTTCCTCCGTATCGGCGGTCGCGCCGGCGCGGCGAAGTCGCTGACTAATGACCGTTCCCTACAGCACCGCGATCGCCGAACACTTCCGGCGCCCGCGGAATTATGGACCACTTCCAAATGCGACGGCGAACGCGGAGGGAGTGAACCCATTGTGCGGAGACCGCGTGCGCGTGGCGATTCTCGTGGATGCGGATGGCGCCATCGCCGACGCACGATTTACCGCCAACGCTTGCGCGATTTGCGTCGCGTCGGCGTCGCTACTCACGGAGCGGCTACGTGGAATGTCGCGCGATGACGCGTCTCGCCTCACTGACGAAGACGCGTTGATGATGCTCGGCGGCGGCGTGCCAGCGGCGCGAAAGCGCTGCGGGACGCTCCCGGTAGAGGCGCTGCGTCGTGCGGTAAGGTCGCTCGACCAGGCGGAGGACGGCCGCGGACGCGCGTGATCGCGGGAGTGCTACTCGCCGCCGGTGCCGCGCGCCGGTTCGACGGATCGCAAAAGTTGCTTGCCGCGTTGCCCGTCGGCGGCGATCAGGTGCCTCTAGTGCGGCGTAGCGTCGACGGGCTTCTGGCGGCCGGACTGAAGCGAATCGTCGTCGTCATTGGTCGGGAGGCCGACGAGGTCCGGCGCAGCCTCGAAGGGTTAGATCTCCAATTCGTCACCAACTCGGCCTACGCGGCGGGCCTGAGCAGCTCGCTTCGCGCCGGCGTCGCTGAAGCAATGCAGCTGTGGCCGAAGGCCGAGTGGTTGTTGATTGCGTTGGGCGATCAACCGCTGGCGGGGACTGGCGTGGTCGAGGCACTCGTTAGGACGTCCGCGCACATTGGGGGCGGGAGAGGAACGCCGCGGATCATCGCACCGCGCTTTGCCGGGGAGTCGGGTAATCCGGTGCTGTTCTCGAGAGAGCTCGCGCCGGAGCTGTTGGTGGCATCCGGCGATCGGGGCGCGCGATCGGTTGTCGAGCGCGAACCGGGCCGGGTGCGATACGTCGAGTTCGACTTCCCGGCGCCCCTCGACATAGACACCGTGCAGGATTTGGCGACGTTCCGCGACAGTCAGCGCGGTTCGTAGTTGCGCTCGGCCGTCGTCAGGCTTCTATTAGCGCGCCACAAATAATCAGAACTTCTCGACGCTGCGTAATGAATCGTGTCCCATCCTCGCGTCGATTCCCGTATTCAACTGATGAACCCTCACCTTGCTGGAGGCGCGTCATGTCACTCCTCGCACCGCAGTCTTCGACGCATCGACGTGGCTTTCTCGGCCGGCTCGGCGCCGGAACACTGGCGATGATGGGCATCGCGGCCATCGATCCGCGCACGCTCGGGGCCGAAGCGATGCTCAGCCCAGGCATGGGCGTCGACGATTGGCTGAATGGCATAACGGGAACGTACCGGCAGTTCTTCGACGCCGTGTCGGTGAATGAGGGCTTCCCGTTCTCGTTCGCGATGACGTTCATGAACACGATTGGCGAGACATACAAGGTGCCAGACAAGGACATCACTGCCGTCGTCGGCCTGCGACATTTCGCGATTCCGCTCGCGTTCAATGACAGCATATGGGCGAAGTACAAGCTCGGCGAGATGCTGAAGATCAATGACCCGGTGACCAAGGCGCCCGCACTGCGCAATCCATATGCGTACGCCAAAGAGGGCGAGCTCCTCTTCCCGGGGATGGCCTTCGAAAAGATCCAGGCGCGGGGCGCGATGTTTACCGTGTGCAATGTCGCGCTCACCGTATTGAGCGGGCTCGCCGCGCCGCAGGCAGGGCTGTCGAAGGAAGCCGCCAAAGCGGACTGGCTGGCAGGAATGTTCAAGGGCGTGAATGTCGTGCCGTCTGGCGTGTTCGCCGTCAACCGCGCACAAAAGAAGGGGTGCACCTACTGCTTCGCGGGCTGATCGGCCGTCAAACGAGAACGGAGCGCGGGGGTTGCCACAAGGGCGACCCCCGCGCCTGTTTTCTCAAAGTTCTTTTTGAGGGGGACCTGTGGCAGACGCCAAGACGGACAAGAGCGGTAGCGCAGAGTCATCAGCTCAGAAATCCGTTCAGAAACCCGACGCCGAGTGGCGGCAGGAGCTGACACCGCAGCAGTACCGTGTGCTCCGTGAGAAAGGAACGGAGCCGCCGTTCACGGGGAAATACTGGAACGAGCACGCAGACGGCGTCTATCGTTGCGCCGCGTGCGGGAATCCGTTATTCGACGCGGCCACAAAGTTCGAGTCGGGGACCGGCTGGCCCAGCTTTTTCCAGCCGATCGAGGAGGGGCACGTCGGTACAGAGGAGGATCGCAGCCTCTTCATGCGGCGCACCGAGGTGCATTGCGCGAAGTGTGGCGGGCACCTCGGACACCTGTTCGACGACGGTCCCAAGCCGACCGGCCTGAGGTACTGCATCAATTCCGCGTCGCTGGACCTCGACAAAGAGGTCAAGTAAGAGCGGCGCACTCTTGCCCCGAACGGTGGGGCGGTGCATGCTCGGCGCACCCGCAGCAGAGGGAGGCGACGGTGCAAGGATTGATGATGGACGTGCCGCTGACGATTCCGCTGATCGCTCGGCACGCCGAGGCATTGCACGGCGCAAAGATCGTGGCCAGTCGTTTGCCGGATCGCAGCGTACGGCGACTGACGTACAGCGAAGTCCTCGGGCGCGCCCGGCGCCTCGCGAGTGCGCTGAAGCAATTGGGTGTGCGCCGCGGCGATCGCGTGGCGACGTTCTGCTGGAACCATCACCAGCACGTGGAGACCTACTTCGCGGTCCCATGCATCGTGGATCCATTCGAGGAAGAGATCGACGAGCGCGAGGCGGCGGCAATGTGTTACACAAGCGGCACGACGGGCCGGCCGAAAGGCGTCGTGTACTCGCACCGCTCACAACTCCTCCACACGCTGGTCGTCTTGCAGCCATCGTGTCTCGGCGTTTCGGAGTCGGGGTGCGTGATGCCGGTCGTGCCGATGTTTCACGCGAACGCGTGGGGCGCACCCTATGCGGCGACACTGGCGGGAGCGAACCAGGTACACGCCGGTCCGTTCCTGGATGCGCGAAGCCTGCTCGAGTTGATGACGACGGAGCGCGTGACGCACGCCATGGGCGTGCCGACAATCTGGATGGGGATCTTACAGGAGCTCGACCGCCATGCGGAGCTGTACGATCTCTCGAGTCTTCAGCACATGCTCATCGGTGGCGCCGCCGTGCCGGAGTCGCTGATTCGCGCCTTCGCGGAGCGACATGGCATTTCCATCACGCAAGGGTGGGGGATGACGGAAACGTCGCCGGTCGCCAGTGTGTCCTACCTAACGAGCGAGCTCGCGGCAAGCGACGTCGACACGCAATATGCCTACCGCGCGCGCGCCGGGCGGCCGCTGCCGCTCGTTGATGTACGCGTGCACGACGAGTCGGGTATTCGGCCGTGGGATGACAGCGGCATGGCGGAGCTCGAGGTGCGTGGTCCGTGGGTGGCTGGTGCTTACTACGACTCACCCGAGTCAGCCGATCGGTTCACGGAGGACGGCTGGTTCAAGACCGGCGACGTCGCGAGCATCGATGCCCGCGGCTACATCACGATTCGCGACCGTGCGAAAGATGTCGTCAAATCGGGAGGCGAGTGGATCAGCTCCGTCGCGCTCGAGAATGCCATCATGGGGATGCCGGGCGTGGCCGAAGCGGCGGTCGTGGGGATTGCGCACCCGCGTTGGGATGAGCGCCCCTTGGCACTCGTCGTGTTGCGCGAGGGATGCACGTCCACGGCCGACGCGGTGCGGGCGCATCTGGCTCCGTTCTTCCCGAAGTGGTGGCTGCCGGACGGCGTCGAATTCGTGCCCGCGATTCCAAAGACGAGTGTCGGGAAGTTCCAGAAACGAGAGATCCGGGAGCGTTACCGGGATTACTATGCACAGGCCGCCGTCTCTTCCGTGGCGGCGCTATCGCCGCAGCGAACCTGATGCCTAACGATCAGACCGCCAGATCGATGCTTCGCTTTCCGTTGCGCGGCCGGTCTGCCGCGATCATGGTTCCGCTCATCGTTGCCGGCGCTGCTGCCGGCCAAGCGCCGCGATCGCCCACCATGGCGGGGCGATCGCCGGTCTACGCGCCGCACGGCGTCGCGGCGACCAGCCAGCCGCTCGCCACCGAGGCGGCGCTCGGTGTACTCGAGCACGGGGGTAATGCGATCGACGCCGCGGTAACGGCAGCGGCTGTGCTCTCCGTCGTCGAGCCGATGATGACCGGCATTGGCGGTGACCTGTTTGCGATCGTCTGGTCGGCGAAGGAGAAGCGACTGGTTGGGCTAAACGCGAGCGGCCGTGCGGGTGCTCTCATGACGCGCGACGAACTGTTGCGACGAGGTCGCACGCAGATCGTTGGGCGGAGCGCGGAGTCGATCACGGTCCCCGGGGCGCTCGCGGGATGGCAGGCACTTCTCGCCCGGTACGGCACGATCACGCTGGCGAAAGCCATTCAACCGGCGATTCGTTATGCGGACGAAGGTTTCCCGGTGACGCCGGTGATCTCTCAAGACTGGCTCGGCGCGGCCGGTGTACTCGAGCATGACGACGGGGCGCGGGCCACCTTTCTCGTCGCGGATGGATCGACGCGACGCACGCCACGCGCGGGAGAGTGGTTTCGCAACCGGGACTACGCGCGAACGCTGCGGTCGATCGCCAGCGGAGGTACACGCGTCTTCTACGACGGCACGTTAGGCGCGAAGGTCGTGTCGCGCGTGCACGAGCTGGGCGGCTTCCTCACGATGGAGGACCTGCGAAAAAATCAGCCCGCGTGGGTCACGCCGATCTCGGTCGACTTCAAGGGCTACCGCGTCTGGGAGCTTCCGCCGAACAACCAAGGCATCGCCACGCTCGAGATGCTCAAGATGCTCGAGCCGTACGACCTCCTGGCACTCGGACACAATTCGTCGGCATATCTGCATCTCCTGATCGAGGCCAAGAAGCTCGCGTACGCCGACCTCGCGCGGTATGTCGGGGACGCGGATCATCTCACCGTACCACCCAATCATCTCCTCTCGGACCAATTCATCGGCGAGCGACGGAGTCACATCGATCGAGCCCATGCGGCGACGCGCGTCGATCCCGGGCCGGCGCTGACCTCGAGTGAGACGATCTATCTGACGGTTGCGGACAGCGCCGGGAACATGGTGTCGTTCATCAACAGCCTCTTCGACGAATTCGGCTCGGGCGTCGTGGTCCCGGGCACCGGCTTCGCGCTTCACGATCGCGGCGCTGGATTCACCCTCGAGGCTGGGCTACCGAACACGGTGGCACCGGGCAAACGTCCATTTCACACGTTGATTCCGGGTTTTGTCACAAGACCTTCATCGCAGCCACAGGCCGATGGCCGTGGTGACGAGCCGTGGATGAGCTTTGGCCTCATGGGCGGGGCGATGCAAGCACAGGGGCATGTTCAGTTTTTGCTCAACCTACTCGTGTTCGGGATGAACGTACAGCAGTCGATGGATGCCGCGCGGTTTCGGCATCTCGAGGGCACGCGGGTGGTCCTCGAGGCGCCTATCGCCGATAGCGTGCGGGCGGCCCTCACGGCACTCGGCCACGAGATTACGACGATGCGCGGGCAGCCGTTCGGTGGCAGCCAAGCAATCATCAAGCTGCCACGTGGGTACATGGCCGGATCGGATCCAAGGAAGGACGGCTATGCGGGCGGATACTGAGGCTAACCACTAATCACCAACCACGTGCCACAGTCGACTTCTCTCGCGTCTGACGAACGGCTCGCTGCCCTTGCCGCGCGCCGATGGCGGATCGCGCTGACGCTGACCGCGGTGATGATCGTTCTCTACTTCGGGTTCATCGCTCTCATCGCGTACGACAAGCCATTGCTCGCCAGATTGGTGGCACCCGGCCTAACGGTTGGCATCCTTCTCGGTGCGCTGGTCATCGTCATCTCCTGGCTGCTGACGTACGGCTACGTGCGATGGGCGAACACGACATACGACGTCGAGTTGCGAGCGTTGAGCGCAGCCACGCGCGACGCGGGAGGAGTCCGATGAACACGACCGCGATCGGGCAGCCGAATTCGGTGGCCATCGGCTTCTTCATTCTGTTCATTCTCATCACGCTCGGCATCACCTACTGGGCGGCGCGACGCACACGCACCACCGAACATTTTTATGCTGCTGGGCGCACGATCAGTCCGGGACAAAACGGGTTCGCGCTCGCTGGCGACTATATGAGCGCGGCGTCGTTCCTGGGCATTGCGGGGCTCGTGTCGACGACCGGATTCGACGGATTGATCTACTCGACTGGTTGGCTCGTCGGATGGCCGGTGGTGCTTTTTCTGATCGCGGAGCCGCTGCGGAATCTCGGGAGGTACACCTTCGCGGACGTCGTTGCCTTACGACTCAAAAGCCGCCCTGCTACTCACTGGGGCATTGCTTCTCGCACTGATGGTGCTCGCCCGCTTCCATTTCAACCCGGCGGCCCTTTTTGCGGCGGCGGCGACCAAGTATGGCGAGGCCGTACTCAATCCCGGCAAGCTGGTCTCGAATCCGCTCGATACCATCTCGCTAGGAATGGCGTTGATGTTCGGGACCGCGGGATTGCCGCACATCTTGATGCGCTTCTACACCGTGCCGGATGCGCGTGCCGCGCGGACGTCGGTGTTCTACGCGACCGGACTGATCGGATTTTTCTATCTGCTGACGTTCGTGCTTGGATTTGGAGCGATGGTGTTCGTCGGTCCGGATGCGATCAAGGGTGTCGACAAGGGCGGCAACATGGCGGCCCCGCTCCTCGCCGAGTTTCTGGGTGGTACGGCGTTCCTTGGATTTATTGCGGCTGTCGCATTCGCGACGATTCTGGCCGTCGTCGCCGGCTTAACGCTGTCGGGCGCTGCGGCGTTGTCGCACGACCTGTGGGTCAACGCGATGCATCGCGGCGAAGCCGATTCAGGTGACGAGCTCCGCGTCGCTCGGGTCGCGACTGTGGTACTAGGCATTATCGCCATTGTGCTCGCCATCACCTTCAAAGGGCAGAACGTGGCGTACATGGTGTCGCTCGCGTTTGCCATCGCGGCGAGCGCCAATTTCCCGGCACTGCTGTTATCGATCTTCTGGCGGCGATTTACCACGGCCGGAGCCGTTACGAGTATGCTGTTCGGTACACTTGCGACGCTCTTACTCATTTATCTGTCCCCGACGATCCAAGTCGACATCCTCAAGCATCCCACTGCCTGGTTCCCATTGAAGAATCCGGCGTTGCTTACCATCCCACTGTCGTTCGTGGTGGGAATCGTCGTCTCGCTGTTGGGCGCGCATGCGGGCGCGGATGACCGAGCGCATCACCGGCGCATGCACTTGGGGGAATTGTCGGCGGACCGCTGAGTGCGAGGTCAAAAAGCGTGATCGCAGACGAATCCCTCGTCTCACGCATCTCATCCACGATAGCGAGCCCAGTTTCGAGAAGGCAGCAACGAGCAACGAGCTCTGAGACTAAAAGGTCAGGAATTAGAAATGGGGCTCTCCCGCTCAGTCATTCCCAACCCTTTCGACTCAAGGTTGTCATCTCGCGGCTGCCTTCTCGAAACTGGGCTCGCTCGATTGGGTGCGGATGCCGGCGCAGCGCAACGAACAAGATTAAGCGAGGGGTCGCCTAACGGCGCGCCCGTCGCGGCGGGACGTAGTACAAGACGAGCGATGCCCCGACGCGGCCGACCGGCTGAAGCTCATTGAGCCACTCGTACGCTCCGTCACCGCCAACGCCGGCGAGCATTGTCTGACTCGCCGCGATCCAGCCCGTCGGCCGCTCGGCCGCGGCAAGTGTTCGCGCGTGGCGCACGCCTGCGGCGTCGAAGCTCGCGGATCCGTAATACGCGACGGAGACCGAGTCGATCCGCATCCGCCTCATGACCATATCCAATCGGTAGAGGTCCTGTCCCCAATCCAGATTGCTGTCGACGAGAATCAGCTCGGGCCGATCGCCGGCGATGGGATTGAAGTACGCGAGATAGTCAGGATGCGCCCGCATCGGTACAACCGCGACGGCGACGAGGGTGGCGGCGACGACGGCACGCACCAAGCGACGGGCAGGGACGCGCGTCGCGCTATGGTCCCACAGCTCGACGATGGCGGCGGTGCCAAGGAGCGCAAGGAGCGCGAAGACCGGTAAGACGAGCCGAATGCCGGCGTCGTCGCCCACGAATGCGGCGGCGAGGATAATTGCCGCCGTCGCGGCAAGGGGCGCCGCGAGCTGCCAGCCGAGACGCCTAACGAGGTCGCGCATGGCGGCCGCGGCGCCGAGAATGGCGACAAGCAGCAGCGGCAACGGACTCTTTACGAGCAGCGCAACCAGGTAGTAGTACCACCAGCCGCTCGCCGAGCGTTCGCCGAACAAGAACGCCGGCCGCGCCGGCGAGGGCGCGGTGACGTAGCTCGCAAAGCCCCGGAACCACTCGGGAGCTGGTACGACGACGCGCGATCCCTCGATGAGGGGGCCGGTATGGAAGCCATAAACGCCCCACCCCGTTATCGCCGCGGCGGCGAACACGGCGCCTAGCGCGAGCGACGCGCGCCGTCCAGCGTTGTCTGGCCAGATCGGCGCCCTGCCCGTTGCGTGCCGGCGCGTGAGGTACACGGCCGGGAACGCCAGCGCGAGCATCGCGAGCGAGGCATAATCGGTCGTCGCCGACAGCCCGAGGGCGATGCCTAACGCGAGCGAATGTGTCCAACGCGGCGCGTCGAGCCAGAGGACGAACGCGAACAAGGACGCAGTGATCGTCGCCGCGAGAGCGATGTCGGTCGTCGCCAGGCCCGCGTGCGCGAGCAGATTCGGGTTGGACGCCGCGAGCGCTACGGCGATCGCGCCTCCGCGATCGTCCGTGAGCTGCCTTGCCCATGCCCAAAGGACGCCGCACAACAACAGAAAGAACGGCAACTCCCCCAGGCGAGCGAGCGCCAATGTGGTTCGATAGTGCGCACCACGACCGAGTAACCGCGCGCCTTCGTCGTACGCCGATGAGGCGCCGACGGAACGATCACCGTGAAGGTACGGGCCGACAGCGGCGGCGATACGGCCGAGCGGTGGACGTTGCGCGTCGTAGTCGTATCGACCCGTGGCGAGGCGCTGCATTCCCGCGGCGAGGTGTGCGGGCTCGTCGAAGGTGTTGCTAAACGTGAAGTACGTGCCGGCGATGGCGAGCGCCCCGGCGATCGTGACGGCGAGCGCGACGATCCGCCAGACGCGGGCAGGGAGTGCAACGGACAGGCTCGGTCTGGCGGTCACACGAAATAGACGAGCGACCGCACCCGCCAATCACACGAGCCCGCTCAAAGTTGGTCTAGTGTGGACTGTGCGACTTCGAGTGTGACGCGAGAGGCGTCCATCTCGATGCGATAGCACGGTTCGGGCTCGACGCAAACGAGGTCGCGCACCGAGCCGCACTCGTCCGCGAAGGCGCCACTCAGGAGTCGTACGTGCGACAGGCGCGCGAACGTGACACCAGGAATGCTCGCGCCGCCGGCCCAATGCAGCGCAACCGTTTTCGTCGGTGCGGGCGCACCAATATCGACTTCATGCTCCATAGTGTGCTCGAATCGCGGGAGGCGCAGGATAGCGGAGAAGGACAGAGGGCGCAACTGCTCTCCAGCCATTGGCTCACTTCACCTTTTTCCCAGGCGACTCCTGTCCGTTCTGATGCAAGACGAGCCCGGTGACGTTGCCTGACGAGTCCTTGCTGAACGTTATCTGCGCATCGACCACCTTCAAGAAGAACTCATCCTCTTTCTCAGCGAACAGCTGCACCTTGTCCTGGCCCGTTGGTTGACCGTAGAGCGCGCCGCCGTCGCGGGTGACCAGAATGTGGAAGGCCGGGGCCAGCTCGTAGTCGCCGACGTAGCGGTCGAGCACCTGAGGCGCGAGCGTGATCTCGGTGCGCGCGACCTTCGTGGGTGCCGGCGAGAGCGGCAGGCGCGGGTCGACGAAATGCATCCCGACGTCGTCGACGCTCGTGTTGCTGTTCGACAGCACGACGACGCCGGAATGGCGCGCATCGTCGAACCCGATGAACGTGCGATAGCCACCCGTACCGCCGTTGTGCCATGTCAGGGTGCTGCCGTATGGCGTCGTGAGAATGTGCCAGGCGAGGCCGAGGTTCAGGCTCGGGTTGCTGGTGCCGTGCCGCTTCACGTGGGCCATGGTGAGCGCGGGTGTGAGCGGTGCATGACCGGGATCGACGTTCGCCGCGAGATACTTCAGCATGTCGTTCACCGTCGACCGCAATGCGCCGGCGCCCGCGAGCCCCGGAATATCCCAATTGCTCACGACGCCACCGGCATCATCGTGGCCTAACGCGAGCCGCTCGCGCATCGAGGGAGTGAAGACGACACGGGTGTCGGTCATGCCGAGCGGATCGAGCACATGCTTGCGGACGAGCTCTTCATAGCTCACGCCCTCCAGGCGCGCGAGCGCGATACCAAGCAGCCCCATTCCAAGATTAGAGTATTCATACTCGGCGCCGACGTCTCTCGTAAGTTGGTACGATGACACGAAATCGATCGCCTGCTGCTCCGTGTAGTCCGCGTACGGATTGGCTTGGTCTTTGGGGTGGAAGTTCGTCGGCATGCGTGGCAGCCCCGACGACTGTGTCGCCAGATCCACGAGAGTGATCTCCCGGCCATTGCGCGACGGCACATGGCTGGCGCCCGGCAAATACTTCGCGACCGGGTCCTCGAGCTTTACTTCGCCCTTCACGACCATGTCGGCGAGCGTCGTCGCGGTGAACGTCTTGGTGATCGAGCCGATCTCGAAGACGCTGTTCGCGTCGAGCGGGCGACTCGTGCCGGACGTACCGTAGGCGAATACGCGCGTGCGGCCATCGGGATCGAGAATGCCTACGGCGATGCCCGACGAGCGCTTGGCGTCGACGCGGTCCTTGATGACGGCGCGAATGGCGGAATCGGACAGCGCGACGCGCGGATCGACCGCGGCGGCTTGCTGCGTCGGTTGTTGAGCGATGCCGCGCGCGCCGGCGACCGTGAGCGCGGCGAGTAGCGTTAGGCGGAGCGAAACCCTCGAGTAGCGCATGGCGGCACCGGTGGCGGGTAGGAGCATAAACATGGCGACAGCGCCGAACAGGCGACAGCGCCGAGCGTCGTCAGCCGATGAGCCGTCTGATCACGTAGATGGCGACGACTGACGCGCCGACGGCAATGAGCGCCAGCGTCCCGAGAACCGCGACGAGCAACGCCGTACTGGCTCGTCTGGTTTCCACCGGCGCGTCGACGTGTCGAGCGAGGAGCCGCACGTTGCGGGCGTTCGACTTCCACGCAAAGTCGAACAGGTCGCCGATGACGGGGAGGGCGCCGATCAGCGTGTCGATACCGACGTTCGCTGCCATGCGCACGAGGATGCTCGCCGACGCCCCGGCCCGAGCTGCCTCGAGGATGATGTACGCCGACGCCGCGCCGCCAAGCAGATCGCCAAGCCCCGGCACGAGCCCAATCACTGGATCAAGCCCGAACCGAATGTTCGTGCCGGGTATCCGAATGGCGTCGTCCAGAACGCTGCTAGAGCACTTGCCCGGCGAAGTGAGTCGTTAGGTGCCATATTGTCATCCCGAGCGTAGCGAGGGCTGCTCGCTTTGCTCGCAGCCAGTCCTATATGGAGTCGCGCGCGCGGTACGCGCGCTTCCGCTCCTGGTGGCGAGAGGAGTAGGAGCAAGCGCGCCGCGCTTGCGACTCCTATAGGATGATCTGCTGCTCGCGGAGCGAGCAGCAGATCCCTCGTCGCTTCGCTCCTCGGGATGACAAAGACTAACGAAGCGCAATCGATTGCGTCGTCTGCACGGAGACTTGCGAGCCCGCGGGAAGCACGGCGTTCTCGCCTCCTCTGCCGAGCGAAATGGCAGTGCCGGCCACCGCGCCGAGGCCAGCGCCAAGGAGGATCTTATCCTTATCGGCGCCACTCAGAATCGCGCCGAGCACCGCGCCCGCCGCCGCGCCGATGGCCGCGCTCTTCACCGTTTGACTCGTGCTCGAGCCGCCCTGCTTCTGCAGGTTCGTCGCCGTGATGTTCGCGGCGAACGGATACGTTCGGCCGTTGAACGTCAGACTGTCGAAGTCGAGTACGAGCGCCGCCGTCTCCGTCGCGTTGTTCGCCGGCGTGACTCCAGTTACGTGTCCCCACACGCGGGCGCCGGACGGGATCGTCGTGCGGCCGTTCTGCGCGATGACTGGATTGATCACCGTCGCCGAGAAGCGATCGCCGACGTGCGAGCTTTGCGTACCGAGCTGCTGATCGAGCGTGAGGTCCATCGTCGAGCCGGCGGGAAGCGTCCGCGCATTCGCCGGCGTTACTGGGGTGGAGACGTCGCCACCCGCCGTTTCGACGCGAGGTGAGCTCGCGCACGCCGCGAGCACGACGACGGTGACGAGGACCGTTCCGATTCGTTTGTGATGCATGGCATCCTCCTGCGAAAAGTGCGCGAGTCACGCGCGCAAATCGCAGACCGTCGGGGCGAGCTGATGGCACGCTTCACTGGCCCTTCGTCCAAGAGCATATTCAGTATGCTCGCTCACACGACTCAATGATCGCACTCGCTGTTGCTCTTTCCCTCCCGCTACTCGGCGCCGCGCCCGACTCCACGATCGTTATTCGCGTCAATCAAGTGGGCTACTTGCCTGACGCGCCGAAGGTCGCCGTGGCGTGCGGTCTCGATTCGTCGCGCGTGACGCGCGTCACACGCACGTTCGTCGTGCGCGATGATCGCGGCCGCGTTGCGTATGGTCCGCGGAAGGTGGTCTCGACTGGCGCGTTCGGTCCGTGCGCCCGCACCTGGCGCCTCGACTTCAGCGAGCTCCGCCGCGCTGGCCGGTACCGCATCGCCGCTTTCGGCGTGACATCGCGCGAGCTGCGTATCGACGCGCACGCCTACGACGGTGGCGCCGACACGCTTCTCTATTACATGCGCGAGCAGCGTTCCGGGTGGAATCCGCTCATCGGCGATTCGGTGCACACACACGATGGCATCGTCGTCGACGACTCAGGGCATGCAGGCAAGGCCGTTGCCGTGAGCGGCGGCTGGGCGGATGCATCGGACTATCTGCAGTACGTGACGACATCGGCGAATGCGACGTACATGATGTTGCTCGCGTATCGCGATCATCGCGACGCCTTCGCCGATGACTTCGACACGCGCGGAACGCCCGGGAAGAACGGCACACCCGACGTGCTCGACGAAGCGCGTCACGGCCTCGACTGGCTCGTACGCATGTTCCCCAGCTACGGCGAGATGTACAACCAGGTCGGCGACGATCGCGATCACACGTACTTCGATCTGCCGTGGACCGATTCGTCGGACTATGGGTGGGGGAAGGGAAAGGAGCGTCCCGTGTATCCGTGCACGGGACGGCCACAAGGCTTGTTCGGGAATAGAAACCGGTCGACGGGGCTCGCGTCCACCGCCGGGAAGTACGCATCGGCCTTCAGCCTCGGCGCGCAGCTTTTTGGCGAGCGCGATTCGGCGCTCGCCGACACGCTGCGGCGGCGCGCGCTGCTCGCGTTTGTGTTAGGCAGCCAAAACCACGGCGTGTGCCAAACGGCGCCAG
>QHUV01000647.1 GCA_003222065.1 Gemmatimonadota bacterium
AGCGCGACGCCGACTTCCCAGAAGCCGAACGGCGCGCTGGCGGGCGTCCCATACTCTGATGGATAGACCTCGATATAGCGCATCATCCACAAACCGACCAGACTGCATAACGCGAAGAACAGAAACGTCGGCTTGAATACTTTTGCGGCGCGCGAGAGCAGACCGAAAAAGGGAAAGAAGAAAGTGAGAATGACCGACGTGACGGTGATCCAGACCCACGGGGGAATGAGGCGCAACCGCATGAACGACGTCTCCTCGCCCAAGTTGCCATACCAGATCACGAGGTACTGGCCGAACGTCAGATATCCCCAAAATGCCGTGAATGCGAAGATCAGCTTACCGATGTCGTGGAAATGGCGCTCCTCGATCAGCCCGTCCGCGGTGTTCAGAAATCGATTCCAGGCGAGGATCAACACACCAAAAAGAGAGAGTGCGCAGAGCCACCCCCCCATGAAGAACCACCAGCTGTAGAGCGTGCTCTGAAAGTGAAGCGAGAGGCCCATCGACAGATCCCACGAGAGCACGGACCAACCGAACGCGAACAGGAGCACGGTGAAAACCGCGAGCTTTCCTTGGAGTGAATGGGTCGAATGGATCTCGCGCCGCTCCTCGCCGTAACCAGTGCGCATGCGATTGCGCCAGCCGCGCGCCCATCTCGCGCCGCCCTCGGGGATTCCACCGACGTCGAGACGGAGTGATGTGTAGACGTACCACGAGCCCAGTAACGTCATCAGCGCGAAGATGGCAATATCGCGAATCGTTAGGAACGTCGGATTGTAGTACGTGGCTTTCTCGGGGACAGGATAGGCTTCATGCGTCCACGGAAAGACGTGGTTTTTTCCGACGAACAACGTGAGGAGCAAGAACACGAGCGCGATTGGCAGGAAGGCGACATAACCCTCCATGAAGCGGATCACGGCGCGCGACCACCGGGCAGTCGTTATGCGCTGAACGGCAACGAAGACGACGCCGGCGTGCGACAACACGGCGAAGAACAGCCAGTTCGCGTGGAATGCACTCCAGGCGCGATCCGGACTGACAATGGCGCCGACAACGAAGACGATCGCGCCGACGATTGCGAGAATGAGAAACGTCGTCTTGAGCGCCGCGGGAATGGGCTTGCTCGAGGCGAGCAGTACTTCATCCCGGGTCGGGACGCGCGGGGGATGGAGGCTCACGGTCGTCTTCTCTGCGTCGTCGAATCGGCGGCGCGCACGGGCCGCGCGCTGTCGCGTCCGGAGGTTGGCGACGCCGGCGGTGCAGCGTTCGGCACGGCCGAGGGGGCGCCGGCAGCAGCTGGCTGCGTACCGGGCTGCGGATACACCATGTGGAAATACGGAGCCGGTCTCGTCGGCGCGGAGACGGACGCGCCCGGAACGAGCGGTCCCGTCTGACCGGGAAGGCCATGCGACGTGTCGGGGGGTGCGCCGAACTTGCCTTGGAGCGATCGCACGTAATTGACGATGTCCCAGCGATCGGGCTCCTCGATGCGGTTATAGGTTGGCATCAAACCGCGGCCGTTACGGATCATACCGAAGATGTAGCCGTCGGTCCGACCCTTCGTGATGTCGGTAACGAGACTGATCCCCGCCATCCCAAAGCGCGTCGCCGGGCCGTCACCATGGCCGAGTGGGCCGTGACAGACGGCGCAATTGATCTGGAAATTGATGCGGCCGTTGTTGAGTGAACGCTGATCAGGCGCCGTGGGATTTGGGATCCCTGCCATCGAGTCGATCACCGGCGGCAGGGCGGCGCGGCCGAATTGATATCCGGCCGCGGCCGTGCCGTACATCGGAACGGAGCTCTGCGGGTTGCCGCGCGGTGGAATGCTGTCGGCGATGCTCTCCCACGGATCGATCTTGGGCTGTTGCTTGAAGTCAGTGAACCAGGAGCAGCCAGCGGTGGTAAGCACGATCGCCGTCAGAACCGAAGTGCAGATCCCTCGTCGCTGCGCTCCTCGGGATGACATTCGTACCTCTCGATGCCTAACGCTCACTCCGCACCTCCCGCGCACCGTGCCGGCGCAACACCTCCATGGCCTCATCGGCGCGGTCGGCGGTGGTATCGACCCACACGCCAAAGTCGCCGGCGCTGAAGCGCGGGTCATAGCCGACCGTGGTCGTTAGGCGCGGGAGGCCGGAAAGGCCGAACATGGCGTAGACGGTCGCAAGTCCGCCGACCAGCACCATCACCTCGAAGCCGAAAAT
>QHUV01000648.1 GCA_003222065.1 Gemmatimonadota bacterium
GAGGCGGCAGTGCTTCGATCGCTGCGCCCGCTGGACCCAACGCTGACGCTCAACTGGGTGCAGGACGTCATCGCCGTTCACGAGCGCGAAGAGGTGATCCGCGCTCGCAACGCGACGCTCCGCGAGCGGCCGTCCGACGTGAAGCGCTTCTTCAAAGCGCAGTTCGCGCCGATGGTGCCGTTGCCGCCCGCGAGCCGGCCGATGGCGACGCCGATCCGCTCGGCGCCGGTCGACGACCCGTACGGGTTTTGATCGCGAGCATGCCTCACGCACGGCTGCGCGCTCCGTTGCTAATCGGCGTCGTTATGTGCCTGACGAGAACCATTGTGTCCGGCGCGCAGGCCGTGTTGCTGCAGATTCGACCGCGCGTCGGCGATACGTTACATCTGCGTCTCGATCAACAGACGGAGCTTATCGGTAAGCGGCGTCCCGGCGCCAGGGAGCCGACGACATCCGTGACGACGACGATGCGCGTCTATTCGCGCGCGATCGTCGAGAAGAGCGTCCCAACCGCGACGTACGTTCGCGCCGTCACCGATTCGGTGCGTCTGACGTCGACCGATGAGCGAACTCTCAATCTCGCGGACGCAGCGCGGCGGTCGCTGGAGGGACGCGCGATCACGCTCCGCATTTCGCCAGACGGGACCGTCTCGCTCGCTGACACGACGACGGACATCTCACGCGATGTCGCCGACGCCGTGGCGCTCATGCCGGCGGCATTCCCGCGCGGGCCGGTGGAAGTCGGCTATACGTGGAATCGGGAAATGCCGCTGCCCGTCGGCGGCAGGGTTACCGCCAGCGGTGGGAGCACGGGCGGATGGCTGCACACCAAGTTCCGGCTGGATTCCCTTTCGCGTCATGGCGCGATTGCCTATGTGTCCATGCGTGGCGAGATGAGTCCTGACGCGGACGCTGGCGCGGGGCGTGGCACCGGTCCGGTGCTCGAGACGGGCACCGTGAGCGGCACGATGCTCGTCGATCGCGTGCGAGGGTGGCTTACCGAGTCGCAGTTCACGATCATTGCGCACTCGATCGTACACGTGCCGGGGACCGAAGACACCGTGATGCGCTTCGACACGCGTGTGACGCAACACATGAAGACGGTCGAGAAGCGACCGCAGTAGCTTCGGGGTATATTCTGGTGCAGGACGAGGGGAATGCCCTCGGCCGCTCCCCCAGCGCGCAGTATGCGTCTCGTCCACTTCTCGGACCTGCATCTCGGTTTCCGTCAATATCAGCGGCTGACCCCTGGCGGCATCAACCAGCGGGAGGCCGACGTCGCGAAGTCATTTCAGGCAGCAATCGATCGCGTCATTACGATGCGCCCGGATCTGGTGCTCGTCGGCGGCGACGTGTTTCACAACGTGCGGCCGACGAATCCGGCGATCGTGCACGCCTTCCTGCAACTCAGTCGCTTGCGCGCGGGATTGCCGGACACGCCAGTCGTGATCGTCGCCGGCAATCACGACACGCCGCGCGCCGCGGAAACGGGAAGCATTCTGCGTTTGTTTCGCGAGCTTGGAATCCACGTCGCGTTCTCGGAGGCCGAACGATTCTATTTTCCCGAGCACGGCGTTGCCGTGCTCGCTGCCCCGGACATTCTCGGCAAGCGGCCGTCGCTTACTCCCGATCCGCAGGCACGCTTCAATGTCTTGCTTTTGCATGGAGAGGTGCAGGGCATGTTGCCGGCGCACGTCGTGTCCGCGGACCGCGCGGCGCTGGAGATTCCACTTTCCGAGCTCGGCGCCGGCGCTTGGGACTACGTCGCTCTTGGCCACTACCACGTCTATCGCCAGATCGAGCCTAACGCGTACTACTCCGGCTCGCTCGATTACACGAGCGCGAACACGTGGGGTGAGCTGTACGAGGAGCGGATTGCCGGGGTCCCGGGCAAGGGGCTCATCGAGCGGAATCTCGAGACGGGCGACCACACCTTCCATCCGCTGGCGCCCTCGCGGCCGCTGATCGACTTGCCGCCGATCTCGGCGCGCGGCCTAACGGTGGCGGAAGTCGACGATCGCATTCTGAGCGCCGTGAACGGCTGCCGTGGCGGGATCGAGGATAAGATCGTGCGGCTCATCGTCCGCGATCTGCCTCGTCATATCGCGCGCGATCTCGATCACAAAGCGCTGCGCGAATTCAAGCGTCGGGCGTTGCACTTTCATCTCGATACGCGCCGGCCAGAAGTCGTGCGGCTGTCGGGGCACGCCGGCCCGGGGCGTCGTCCCTCGCTCGCCGATGTCGTGCGCGAGAAGCTGATGAGCCGCGTACTGGAGAGCGACATCGATCGCAAGGAGCTGGTCGCGTTAGGCTTGCGATATCTGAGCGAAGCCGAGAGTACGGTCGGCGCCGCGCCGATCGGTGTCGACCCCGGGCCGGATGGGAGCGGCTGATCGTGCATCTGAACTCGCTCCGCCTCTGCAATTTTCGGCAGCACGCCGACACGCGTATCGTCTTCGATTCGGGCCTAACGGGCATCATCGGACCCAACGGAGCCGGCAAGTCGACGATTCTCGA
>QHUV01000091.1 GCA_003222065.1 Gemmatimonadota bacterium
CTCGTCCGTGCCACGACGTAACTGCGCCGCCGTTGCGGCCCGATACAGGGCGCCCGAGTCCACATGCCGAAATCCGAGCCGCTGCGCGACCCACTGTGCGGTCGAGGACTTGCCTGACGCTGCCGGACCATCGATGGCGACGACCACGTGCCGCCGCGCCGTCATGGCCGCGCGACTCTCGTTAGGTCCGACCAAAAGGACGGGTACGAGACTGTGACACAGTCTGGGTCATCGATCCGAATGTCGTTGCCAGGTAAAGCACCGAGTACACCGAAGGACATCGCGAGTCGATGGTCGCCGTAGGTTTTGATCGTGCCACGCAACGGCTCGTGTGCGCCGACGATGCGCATGCCATCCTCCAGCTCCGACGCGTCCGCACCGATCGCGCGCAGATTCTCGACGACGGCGGCAATGCGATCGCTCTCCTTCACCCTCAGCTCGGCGGCTCCCGTGATGACGGTTTCCCCCTCGGCGCGAGTCGCGACACACGCGAGCAGGGGGAGCTCATCGATCATCGACGGAACGATCTCGGCGGCCACGCGGACCCCCCGCAACGGGGCTGGCCTAACGACGACCGGCGAGATCCATTCACCTCCGCTCATTCGATCGCGTGCGAACGTCACGTTCGCACCCATGCGACCCAGCGTCTCGAGAAAGCCCGTTCGCGTCTCGTTGACGCAGACCTCGTCGAGCGTGAGGGTGCCGCCGTCTGCCAACGCCGCGAGCGCGGCAAAAAAGGCGGCGGATGATGGATCGCCTGGCACCTCTGTGTCGAGCGCCGCAATGCAGCGATGCGCCGGCGCGAGGTCGATGCGCGTGCCGCGCGTCGCGATGTTCACACCACGCGCACCAAGCATTCGCTCGGTGTGATCACGCGTCGGCGCGGGCTCGTCGAGTGTCACGCGCACACCGCCAACGACGCCGGCGAGGAGAATCGCGCCTTTCACTTGCGCACTCGCAATCTCACTTCGCCAGATCGTGTCTTTGAGCGCTCCGCCGTGCACGGTCATCGGCAAGCCGCCGTGTTCGGGCAGGTCGAAGCGTGCTCCCATCGTCGCCAGTGGCTTGGCGACGCGACGCATGGGACGGCGGCTCAAGCTGGCGTCGCCGATGAACCGCGCCGAGATCGGCAGCGCGGCGACGATGCCGGCCATGAGACGGGTCGTCGTTCCGCTGTTTCCACAGTCCAGCACATCGGTGGGCGCGCGGAGCCCGCGCAATCCCACGCCATCCACGGTGATGTCCGGCGCCAGCGGGGGAATGGCCGCGCCAAGGCGCCGCAAGACCTCCGCCGTGGACGCCACGTCGGCCGACTCGAGAATGCCGGTGATGCGTGACGTCCCGTCGCCTAACGCCGCCAACATGAGGGCGCGATGCGAGATGGACTTGTCACCGGGCACTCTAAGGGCGCCGTGAACCTTCATGTGCTTCCTTCCCCTTCGATGCCCGACCGCCACCGGCCCGCACCTTCCCAAAGCTCGTGAAGGGTCGTCCAGTCTTCGTTCTCCAGCGCCACGCGGAGGCGGTGAACGTGCTCTTCGAGTGTACGCAACGCGTGTGAGGTCGCGGCCGGTGCGCGCTCCAAGATGGGTTGCCAGATGTCGAGGGCGCTCATCGCCAGGCGCGTCGCGTCGCGTCCCCCCGGCCCCGGTCGCGGTGCGACGAAATCGTTAGGTGTCTGGGCCCGTCGCGCGGCGAGCGCCGCGGCGAGCGCCGTCGACGCCAGCTGTGGCAGGTGGCTGACCCACGCCATCGCGTCATCATGCTCGCTCGCCGTCGCATACTCGATCCGGCGCGCGCCGGCCAGGCTCCAGAACATCTCCGCGTCTTCACGCTGTCGCGCGTCGGCGCGGCGCTCGATACAGACGGTCGCATCATGGAAGAGATCAGCGCGCGCGGCGGTGAAGCTGCTCCGATGGCTGCCGGCCAGCGGATGCGTCCCGATCAGACGCGCCATGACTTCTGGCATGCCGCGCAGCGCCTCGGTGCGCTGCAGGCTCGCCGCGTGAAGAATGGTCGCCTTCGGTGGCGCGCACCCCAAGACCTGTTCCGCGACCGACGATGTCTTGTCGAGAGGAACGGCGATAAGTACAAGTCCGACGTCGCTCACCGCCTCATCGAGCGATGGTGCGACGGCAATTCCGGCCGCACTCGCACCCGCGCGATCAGCCGCGCTCGCGCTGAATGTTCGTAGCGCAGTACCTCGGTCGCGCATACGTAACGCGGCCGAGCCCCCGATGACGCCCAGCCCGATCACCGCGACCTCGGCGCCGTGCCGGGCGGTCATCGCAACCATGCTTCAAGCGTCGTCGCGAGCTCGGTTTGTTCGTCGCGGTACTTCACGATTACCGGCGTCTGCAGCGACAGCTCCTCCGACGCACCCCAGGCCGCGCGCACCTTTCGCGCTCCTGGCACGACGACCGCGCCGGCGGGAATCTCGAGCGCATGTTCGACGTCGCCCCGGTAGACAGTCTCGCGCACCAGGTCGAAGACGGGCGTGCCGCGCGTCAGAATGACGCCGGCGGCGAGTACGGCGCCCTCGCGTACGACCGTCCCTTCGTAGACACCGCAGTTCCCCCCGACGAGCACGTCGTCTTCGATGATGACAGGAGCCGCACTCACCGGTTCGAGCACGCCACCGATCTGCGCGCTGGCGCTGAGATGCACCCGCGCGCCGATCTGAGCACAGGAGCCAACGAGCGCGTGCGAGTCGACCATCGTGTTGGCGCCGACATACGCGCCGACATTGATGTACATCGGCGGCATGCAGACGACGCCCGGCGCCACGTACGCACCGCGACGGATCGACGAGCCACCGGGAACGATCCGGACGCCGTCTGTCATGTCGAAGCCATGCGGCGGAAAGGTGTGCTTGTCGAAGAAGAAGAACCGGGCCGGAGCACCCTCGCTGACGTACGCGGTCATGTCGATGACCTGCCCGACGCGGAATCCCAGGAGGATGCCTTGCTTGACCCACGGCACCGCGCGCCAGTTGCCGCTGGCATCACGCTCGGCCGCTCGCACGTCGCCGGCCTCGAGGGCGCGCAGGAGCTCCTCGACAACCTGCTCCGTGTCGTTAGGCATGGAACTGGCGCTGGCAATGCCACTCAACGCGCCGATGCGCGTCGCCAACCGTTCGTGGCTCGATGACGCTTTGCTCACAAAGCGACGCCCGCGGTCACGAGGGCGCTACGGAGCGCGGTCGCGTGCTTCTCGTCCATCGGTACGAGCGGAAGGCGAAGCACGTTTTCGATCTTGCGCAACATTGCCAGCGCCGCCTTGGCGGGCAGCGGGTTCGGCTCGAGGAACGCGGCGCGCATCCAGGGCAGGAGTCGGAAATGTCGCTCGCGCGCCCCCGCCCAATCGCCCCGTTGCATGCAATCACACAGCTGGCTCATGAGCTTCGGCGTGGCATTTGATACCACCGAAATGATTCCGTCGCCACCGGCGGCCATCAGGGGTAGCGTCATCTCATCATCGCCAGACAAAACGCTGAACTCCGGGGGCCGGTCGCGGAGGATGTCGGTGATCTGTGCGAGGTTACCCGAGGCTTCCTTGATCCCGACGATCCCCGGCGTTGCCGCCAGCCCGAGAGTCGTCTTTGCCTCCATGTTACTGCCCGTGCGTCCGGGGACGTTGTACACCACGACCGGGAGATCGATGGCGTCGGCGATTGCCCGATAGTGCGCGATGATGCCTCGCTGCGGGGGCTTGTTGTACATCGGCGAGGTGTGCAGCAAATAGGTCGCGCCCGCGGCTTTGGCCGCTCTCGAGAGGGCGATGGCGCGCTTCGTATCGTTCGATGCGGCGCCGGCGACGATCGGGACGCGCCCTTTCGTCGCGTCGACGACAATCTCGATGACGCGACACTGCTCCTCTGGCGACATCGTCGCCGCTTCGCCGGTGCTGCCGCAGGGCACGAGGAAGTGCACGCCTTCCGCGATCTGCCAGTCGACGAGTCCGCGCAGCGCACGCTCGTCGATCGTGCCGTCTCGGGAAAAAGGCGTGACCAGCGCTGTCCCGCATCCCGCCAATCGCGTCGTCATGACTCTCCCGCGTCCGCGCGCGTGCCGAGCACGTCACGCATCGTGAATACGCCCTCGCGGCCAATCAACCACGCGGCGGCGGCGAGCGCGCCTTCGGCAAACACGCGCCGATCTCGCGCGACGTGCGTGAGTCGTACGGTCTCGAAGGGCGCGTCGAACAGCAGCTCGTGGGTACCCGGCACCGAGCCGGTGCGAATGCTGGTGATCGGAATCTCTCGCTGCCAGCCCACGGCCGCGGCACGTTCCAGCGTCAATGCCGTTCCGGAGGGAGCGTCCTTCTTTGCCGCGTGGTGCGTTTCGACGAGGTGGGCATCGAATCCGCCTGCCGCGCCCAACAGGCGCGAGGCGAGGGTGATGATCTGCTCGAACGCGTTGACACCTAACGAGAAGTTCGTTGCCGTGAGAAGCGCTCCGTGGCGTTGCCGTACCCATTCCGACACGGCCGCGAGGTCGTCGTGCCAACCCGTGGTGCCGACGACGATCGGACACTTCGCATCCACGGCGGCGCGCACGTTCATCGCTGCCGCGTTAGGCACGGTGAAGTCGATTGCCGCCTCGGCGCCATTGAGCGACCGGCCCGTGATTCCCGATCCATCGCGATTGGCCGCGGAGTCGATCCGGGCCACGACGTCCCACCCCCGTTCGGGCGCAAGCGTCTCCAGCACGCGACCCATCTTCCCCAAGCCGATGAGCGCCAGCTTGTGACGGGGGCTCACGACGACAGCGCTCCATCGCCGAAGAACTCCTCGTGCAGCCGGCGCATCACCGGCGCGACATGCTCGCCATCGACGACCATGGTGAGATTGATCCCGGTGGCGCTCAACGACAGCATGTGAACCGGTGTGTCGCTCAGTGCCCGCAGCGCTCGCGCCATATGTTCGCCACCGGCGCTGAGGTCCGCGCCGACGACGGCGACGATGCCCCGGCTCCGCTCGATTGAGACGTCGCCCAGCTCGCGCAGGTCGGGCAGCAACGCGTCCAATCGCGACGCGTCGTCGATGGTAAGTGAGACCGACACCTCTGATGTCGCGACGACATCCACCGACGCGCGGTGCCGATGAAAGACATCGAACGTGGTGCGCATGAATCCCTCCGTGAGAAGCATGCGCGGCGTCCGAAGGCGTATCAACGTCACGCCGCTCTTTCCGGCGATCGCCGTCACTGGTCGCCGGGGCGCCTCGAACGTGATGAGTGTTCCCTTGCCCTCCGGCCGTCGCGAGTTCAAGACGTACACCGGAATACCGACACGCACCGCGGGGTAGATGGCCATGGGATGCAGCACCTTCGCGCCGAACGAGGCGAGCTCCGAGGCCTCGTCGAAGCCGACGCGCTCGAGCAGCCGCGCGCCGTCGACGACGCGCGGGTCTGCCGTGAGCATGCCGTCGACGTCGGTCCAGATCTCGATTGCTTCCGTCTGCAGTGCCGCGCCGATCAGGGCCGCGCTGTAATCCGATCCGCCGCGCCCGAGCGTCGTCGTTAGGTGCCGCGTCGTCGAGCCGATGAATCCGCCGAGGACTGGGATACGTCCGTCGCGCGCCAGCGGAGCAAGGAGACGTTGTGACGCCTCACTGATGGCATCGACGTTGGGCTCGGCGCGCGTGAAGGCGTCGTCGGTGATCATCACGTCGCGGGCATCGACATGCTCCGCTGGAAGACCGCAACGACGAAACGCCGCCACGACCAACTGCGACGAGAGCTGCTCGCCGTAGGACGCAATAGCGTCGAGGCTGCGCGGCGTGACGTCGCCTAACGTATTCAGCGCTTCCGTAAGATGGGCGAGCTCGTCGATCATGGCGCTCATCTCGCCGCACAGCTCGGCGCACTCCTCCGTGTCTCCGAGGAGTCGCTCCGCCTCCTGCATGTGGCGCTCGCGGAGGCCTTCGACGCTTCGAATGGCGCCGATGAGCTGTCCCCGCGCCGACTGCTCCGCGATCGCGAGGAGCGCGTTCGTTACGCCGGCCATCGCTGAGACGACGACGATCGGGTGACGCTCACGCTTTGTGAGGACAATCGAGGCGGCGCGCTCGATCGCCTCCGCGTCGCCAACCGAAGTGCCTCCGAACTTGACGACGATCACGAATCACCGCGGCAGCAAACCGCACTTCACCATCAGCTCCGCGTTGAGCACCGACGCCCCGGCCGCGCCTCGCACGACGTTGTCGCCCATCGCGACGAGCTTGACGTCGAACAACTGATCCTCGCGCACTCTGCCGACGCTCACGGTCATGCCCGCACCGCGAGTGACGTCGCGGCGCGGTTGCGGCCGATCGGGAAAATCGAGCAGCTCGATCGGTCGGGCCGGCGAGGATGGCAGCCCGCGCGCCACGTCCGCTCCGCACCACTCTCGGAGTGCGTTCTCGACCTCGCTGACGTTCGCGCGGTCGCGGAGCCGCAGCGACACGCAGACGGTGTGGCCAGTCTCCACGGCGACGCGGTTACAGTGCGCACTGACGGTGATCGGGGCGGCGACGATCTCGTCTCCATTCAGTGAGCCGAGGAATTTGCGAAGCTCGTTCTCGACTTTGTCCTCCTCGTCCTTGATGAACGGAATGACGTTGCCGAGAATGTCGAGCGAGGCGACGCCCGGATAGCCCGCGCCCGACACCGCCTGCATCGTCGAGACAAAGAGCTCGGTGATTCCGAAACGTTGGTGAATCGGGGCGAGGGCGAGCGCCAGCACGATCGACGAGCAATTTCCATTCGTGACGATCGCGCCGTCCCAGCGGCGATTGCGCCGCTGCGTCTCGAGCATGCGAAGGTGCCCTGGATTCACCTCGGCGATGACCAGCGGCACATCGGGCGCCATGCGATGGTTCTTCGCGTTGCTGAGCACAGCCTTGCCGGCACTCGCAAAGGCCGTTTCCACCTCGCCGGCCACGCTCGAATCGAGGGCCGAGAACACGACATCCGACGATACGACAGCCGGATCGCACGTGAGAACTTTCTTATCGACCACGCTCGCTGGCATTTGCCCGCGGGTCACCCAGCGCACGCACTCGCCGTACGTGCGCCCGGCGGTCCGCTCGGAGGCCGCGACCTCGGCGAGCTCGAACCATGGGTGATCTTCCAGTAGACGCACGAATGTCTGACCGACGGTACCCGTCGCGCCGAGCACCGCCACCTTGCGCCTGCCGCGAGGTTGAGTTGTCGGCGAAGATGCAGGCGTCATGGGTAATCAGCTCGCAAGGAGGGATCTGACGATACGATCGTAGGATTCGACAGCGGCGCGCAATTCGCGCACGTCGATGTACTCGTCAAGCGTGTGGGCCACGTGAATCGAACCTGGTCCGAACAGGAGCGGCGTACCCCATCTATTGAGGAGAGGGATGTCCGTCGTATAAGCCACTGGCGCGACATCGAATCCGCTAATCGTATGAAAGCGTTGAGCAGGAATGTACGAGCCCCACTCCAGCTCCGCCCTACCGCGGGCCCAGTCCTGCAGCATGGCGCGTAGGGGCTCGACCGGACCGACGAGTCTGAACATCGCTTCGGCCTCGCAGAGAGCCGGAACGATGTTCGCTTCCGTGCCGCCGCGGATCGTGCCGATGTTGACGGTCGTGTCGCCAAGCACTGCATCCGCAGGCAATGAGAGATTGTGAATCGTCGGCAGAAGCGCGAGCATCGGCTCGATGGCCGAGCGTCCCAAGTGCGCGTACGCGGAGTGGGCAGCCTTGCCGCGAATGCGGACCGTAACGCGCTGGGAGCCTTTCGCTCCGCTGGCGAGCTTGCTCTCCGTCGGCTCGCCGTTGAC
>QHUV01000649.1 GCA_003222065.1 Gemmatimonadota bacterium
CATCGGCGAACGTGTGACCGCTCTTGACGCAACCTCGCACGAGCTAAACATTCGTTGTCCGTCCGCGCTGGTTCGCGATGCGCCCGCCCACCGCGAGCGATCTCCGCCATGATGATGCAACACGACACGGGCCCGATGCCGCCTAACGCGCTCGCCCAGGAAACGGTGGATTCCGTACGTCGTGCGCTTGAGCACTACGTGCAACGACCGGCATCCGAGCCCGCTCCAGAGCTGCGCACCGCGCTCCACGTCCTCGCCAAGGAAGCCCGGGAGAAGGCCGTGTCCCCCGAACAGCTCCTCATCACGCTCAAGGCCGTCTGGCAAGCGCTACCCGAAGTGGAGAAGGCGCGAGACCACACTGAGCAAACACTCATTCTTCAGCGCGTCGTAACGACCTGTATCAAGGAATACTTCGCCGAGTGAGCGTGCCGGATCTCGCGCGTCGCGCGGGAGCCGGTGCCGTCGCTCAGCTCAGTCGGGCGTCGAGCTCGATTGGAACGTTGCCCTTCATCACCTGTGAAATCGGGCACGCGTCCTTCGTCGCTTCGGCGACCTGACGAAATGCCGCGGCGTCGATCTTGGGCACGGTCGCGCGCACCTCGAGTCGCATTTTCGTAACTTTGAAACCGTCGCCGACCTTCTCGATCGTGCAGTGGGCTGTCGTATCGACGCTCGTCGGCGGCGTACCACCCCGCTCGAGACCCGCGCTCAGCGCCATGCTGTAACACGCGGCCTCGGCGGCCGCCAACAACTCCTCGGGGTTGGATCCGCTCGCGTTCTCGAACCTCGAGCCGAACGAATACGATCCGGCGAGTCCGGTCTGACCTTTGAAGGTTCCCGTTCCGCCTTTGAGGCCGCCCTTCCAGGTTGCACTTGCGGTACGCGTTGGCATGAGTTGCAATCTCCGTAACAAGGTGACCACCGCCGGCTCGAGCACCGCGCGTCAGCGGTAGCGCTTGCGTCATAGCATGCACAATAACCACCGCCGCCAGCGATGCGCTCGCCACCGCCGCGGGAGTGCTTGACCGGCGCGACACCTCGCGGTTTTATCCGTTCGATATGAGCGACGGCTCCGCCTCGGGCGCTGCGCCCGCACTTCCGGCTTCCATTGCACGTGTGCTGCATTATTTCCAAGCGCTCGGCCGCGAGGAAAAAATGCAGGCGCTCGTTGCATACTCGAAGCGGTTGGAGCCCGTTCCCGATCGCTTCCGCGATCTGGACCGCGGCACGTTCAGCGTTCCAGAATGCCAAACCCGGGTCGACCTCTTCCCGGAATTCCGCGACGGCAAGATGTATTACTACGCCGATCTCAACGTTCGGCAGTCGCCGACGATCGCGGCGTTTCTGGCGATTCTGTTCTCGGCGATCAATGGGCAACCGCCCTCCACTGTCGTCGCCATTCCAGACGACTTTGTCCGGCAGGTGATGGACGGGATCGGGCTCGCCGGCCGCGAGGTGGGGCTGACGGCAATGCTACTTCGCGTCAAGCGATACGCGCAACAGGCGGCGACGGCCGCTGCCTAACGACCAGAATCGGAACGCCGATTGCTCGTCAACGAACAGCCATGGAGCGAACAGCCATGCGGCCCTCGTCGCAAAACTACGCGAACCACCGGCGTTACTTCCCGCTGTTCCACTTCTTTGCGTATCCGATCGTCGCCCTCAACGTCTTTGCCCTGTTCGTGCAGCTCGTGGGCCATCCCAGCCTCGACGAGGCATGGCCACTCGTCTTCGCCATCGGTGTCGCGGCCGGCTTTCTGGCATGCCGTGCGTCGATTCTCACCGTGCAGGACCGGCTCATCGGGCTCGAGATGCGACTACGTTTGGCGGCCGTCCTGCCGCCCGAGCTCAGTCGGCGCATTCCGGAGTTGCGCATTCGACATCTCGTCGGGCTCCGCTTCGCCGGCGACGCCGAGCTGCCAGCGCTCGTGCTCCGCTGCCTGGCCGGCGAGCTCAAAACCGCCGATCAGGTCAAGCGCGAGATTCGAGAGTGGCGCGGGGATTTCGTTCGCGCGTAGTGGCGAACCATGTCCGGCGTCGGACGAACGAGTGATAGATTGTGATTCGTTTGCCACCGATCTCACACGCAACGCTGACGCATGCCGCTCACGATCAAGGTTCGCAAGGACGGTCCTTACGCGGTCGACCTCGCTACCGGCGAGTTCACGCTCATCGACCATGACGGGAATGTCATCCCGCTACCGGAGCTGAAGCCGGGAAAAACGACGATCACACTCTGCCGCTGCGGCGCGTCGACGCGCAAACCGTTCTGCGACGGGACGCACAGCAAGATCGGCTTCAAGGGCGCTGAGGAGGCACAGCGGGAGTTCGACGCGCCGCAGCCTCCGGGAACGCCACGTTAGGCAAGCTGGCCATCAGCTTCGTGAACGAGGCAGAGCTCGACGAAATGTTGTCGGCGCCCCGCCGCGAGACGGCGGAAGCGCTGCGCCACTGCCCAGGCGACATCGTCGTTCTCGGCGCGGGCGGTAAGATGGGGC
>QHUV01000650.1 GCA_003222065.1 Gemmatimonadota bacterium
CCAGAGCGACGCCGGTGAGCCGCCTAGCGCTTTGGGACCCTTGGCGCCCATCGCGTCGTGGAGCATGATCGGCGAATCGCCGATGCGGACTTCCGCGTGCAGGATCTTCCCGTCAGGGCCGACGGCGCGCGAGATCTCGTCGGCGCCAAGCGCCTTCTTGTACCACGCGATCGACTGCACGGCGTCGTCGAGCGACAGCGTCGGTGTGACCGTGTGATGCCCTTCCGGAATTGCGCGTTTTGCTTTCGCCATCTCAACCTCCCTTAAAAGTGCGACGCGATG
>QHUV01000651.1 GCA_003222065.1 Gemmatimonadota bacterium
TTGACACCTTCGCCGTCCCACGTCGCACCGAGTGGGTAGGGTTGTCCGGGCCAGACGCGCATGTTGCGTTATGCGTGGAGCGTTGTGCGTGATGAAGCGTGATCGTGTTCAGAGCTGACTCGAACGGCGTATGTACAATGCGGCAGTCCACGGAGGCATGGAGACCGCGCGTTTCGGGGCAGGCTCGCTAACCATGAGGCGAAGCGGTTCGTCGCCCGGCTCGGCACGCCACGCTCCGTCCCCGCTCCACGGCTCGCCCTCCACGCTCCACACTCCGCGTTCCACGCCTCCGTAGCCGGCGGCGTCGGTCGTTAGGCGCAAGGTCCACGATCCGTGTTTCGCGTCGGGCAGTGACACATCTCTCGCGCCGTCCGTGCAATTGAAGATTGCGAGCAGCGCACCCGCGTCCTGAGTGCCCCGGCGCGGCGTGCGGAGCAGCGTTATGCAGCCGTCCCTCTCGTCGACGGTGACGTCGGCGCCGTCCGGCCGCAGCATCGGCTCTTCGTCGCGGAGCGCGAGCAGATCGCGGTAGAGGGCGAACACCGCCGCGTGCTCCGGCCGTGCGGCGCGGCCGCGATCGAGAATGGATCGTCGAAAGGTCTCTTCGGCTTGCGGATCAGGAACGCTCTCACCCCATCCGAATGACTCGAACTCTCTCTTCCGGCCGGAGCGTACGGCGTCGACGAGCGCCGGGTCGCCATGGCTCACGAAGTACAGGAAAGGATTCGTCTCTCCGTATTCCTCACCCATGAAGATCAACGGCACATACGGCGACAGCAGCAACAGCGCGGTGCCGAGCCGAAGTTGCTCGGCGGTGACAATGGTGGACAGACGATCACCGCTCGCGCGATTGCCGACCTGATCGTGGTTCTGAGTCGCGACGACGAATTTCTCGCGCGGGAGTCCCTCCGATCTTCCACCATGCTTGCGGCGACGGTGCGGAGAGAACGTGCCGTCGTACACGAACGGCTCACGCAGTGAAGCGGCGAGATGCTCCACCGCCCCGAAATCGGCGTAGTAGCCCAGCTTCTCGCCGGTGAGCAGCGCATGGACCGCGTGGTGAAAGTCGTCGCTCCATTGCCCATCGAGGCCGTACCCATATGCCTCGATCGGGCGAATGAGCTTCGGGTCGTTGAGATCACTCTCGGCGATCACAAGGGCATGCCGATCGAGCCGCTTTGCCTGTTCATGAACGGCCTCGACGATCTCCTGCAGAAGATGCTTGGCGCTGAAATCGAAGATGCCGTGCACGGCGTCGAGTCGAAGGCCGTCGATGTGATATTCGGTTATCCAGTACAACGCGTTGTCGACGACGTAGCGACGGACCTGGTCGCTCTCCGCGTCGTCGTAGTTGAGCGCCGGTCCCCATGGTGTTTTGTACTTCTCGGTGAAGTACGGGCCGTACGACGGGAGATAATTCCCCTCGGGGCCGACATGGTTGTACACGACGTCGAGAATCACCGCGAGGTCCTCGGCGTGCGCGGCGTCGACCAACTGCTTCAGTCCGTCCGGTCCGCCGTAGTTGTTCTGGACGGCATAGAGGTCGACGCCGTCGTAGCCCCAGTTGCGCGTGCCGGGAAACTGTGCCACCGGCATGATCTCGATTGCCGTCACGCCTAACTCGCGCCGCAGCTCGCGCAGGTAGGGGATGACGGAGGCGAATGTTCCCTCGCCAGTGAAGGTGCCGGTGTGCAGCTCGTAAATGACGAGGTCTCGCATCGCCACCCCTCGCCATTCGCGATCGGTCCACGGGAACGTATTTGGATCGACGACGCGCGATGGCCCGTGCACACCCTGTGGCTGAAAGCGGCTCACCGGATCCGGCAACATTGTATCGCTGTCATCGATCACGAAACCGTAGTCGGCGCCGACGGTCACTTCCTCAGCGAAGGCCTCGAAGACACCGTGATCCCCACGCGTGAGCTCATGCTCGCCGCCACTCGTAAGGCGCACACGCACGCTCTTGGCGCGCGGCGCCCACACGGAAAAGTGAACGCCAGCACCGGGAGTGACCGACGCGCCGCGCTCGAGGTGCCACAGGTGTGTCATCGCTAGAGTGAAAAGAGCAACATCCAGGCCTTGGCGTGAGCGCGCCTTTTGTCATCCGACGGGCACGAACGCGGTTCTCGCGCCGCGGCTGGAACAGCGTCATCACGGATTTCCCGGATGTGAAAACCGATCTCCAGGCAAGCAGCTTTGCAATACCACGCATCGGAATCCACGCCCAGTCCGGCCGGTTGTTCAACTCGTACGAGAGCTCGTAAAACACCTTCTCCAATTCGAAAAGCCGGAGCAGTGCCCGCGTGTGCTCCGGATCCGCCGGCAGGATTGCGCGCTCGGCGCTCACGTCACGACGATCACTTCTCAAATATCCGCGGAGAAACGCGTCGCGCGTGTCGCGCTCCCAGCGGCCGATGCGAACCTCGCGGGTTCCCTGGTCGAGCCCTTTCGCCTCCGTGCCAAGCGTCGCCGACGCATAGGCGAATGAGCGCAGCATTCCCGCGACGTCGCGCAACGGACTGGCCTTGGCACGTCGCTCGGCCAGCGACCGTGCCGGTTCGCCCTCGAAGTCGATGATCATGAAATCATCACGCGCCGTTCGCAGCACCTGGCCGAGGTGATAGTCGCCGTGGATGCGGATGGCGAGCCCCGCGTCGCCATGCGGCGTCGACACGATCTCGTCGACGACGTTGAGATAGTGGTCGGCGCGTCGCACCAGCGCTTCACCCTCCGGCGCGCGCTCCTTCGGCAGCGCGCCGGCGCGAAGCTGGCGCTCGAGCAGCGAAAATGCGTCGCGAAGCGATTGTCGCGCGCGTGCCGCCCACTGATCGATCATAGGCGGACCGGCCGGCTCAGGAACGAGATCGTGCCCCGTACCGCGTGCCAGCGCTTCGTGCAGCGCACGCGTCACGACGCCAAGGCGCTCGGCGTCCTGGAGAAAGGCGTTAGGGCTTTCCCGATCTCGCGGTGTGTTGAAGTACGGTCGCGCGCGCTCGAGCGCATAGGACCAGGCGTCGACGGATTTGGGCAGATACTCCATCAACGTGCCGGCTACGGTCCCGCGCCCGTCGTCGTCGAAGCGGATGATGCCAAGAAGCGCTGGTGTGTGAGCGAACTTCGCTTCCATGGTGAGAAAGCGCGAGAGCTCGAGCTCGGGATGCTCGCCCTGTTCGAGTTTACGAAACAGCTTCACTATGGCCTGCTCACCGATGAGAATAGATGTATTACTCTGCTCGGCGGACCCGACGCGAATCGACGCGCTTTCCGGAACGACGAACGCCGCGGCGCTCAGGGGCTCGATGATCCAGCGAGGCGAGTCACCGATGGAGGCGCCGTGGGCAAAGGCATCGGCGAGGCCGCGGACAAAGGCTCCGTCCTCGACCGCGTCGAATAGAAGTCCC
>QHUV01000652.1 GCA_003222065.1 Gemmatimonadota bacterium
ACTTGCGCGGTGGCGCCGAGCATTGGGAAGTAGGACGCCGAGACCATCTCCGCGTCCACTCTCTCCGCGCCGTCCGTCGTCCGCAAGTTGAGCGAGGTCTCATCATAGATCGCGAGATTCTCGAATGTATGGTTGAGCCGTGCCCAATCCTGCGCCTCGATGAACGACGCCCCGCGCACGGCACGCTGCGGACCGGCAACGCCCCAGAGGAACGCGATCTGGTCGGGTGTTCGGAACGGCAGTGGGCGAAGCAGTGTTGCCTCGACCACGCTGAAGATGGCGGTGCTCGCGCCGATCGCGAGCGCCAGCGTTGCTACCACCGCCGCCGTGAAGGCCGGCTGCTTGAGAAGCGTTCGGAGCGCGAAGCGGACGTCGTTGGCGAGAAGGTCCACGGAAGGAGAGGTTTGGGGAGCGTCGTGAAGCGGCGACAGCCTCGGGGGCAGCGGAGCGGTATCAAAAGGAGGAGTACGGCATGAAAGCGAGGGGGCGCATGACGAGTCCTCGTGCGGATCCGCGTGCGAACCGCTGCAAAATGTGGCCCGCAGTGCCGGCGCGAGCTCGACGAGCTACTGCCGACGCGTGCTGCCCGCCCCGACGGTGGTGTTCTTGTTCTTATCCCACAAAAAGCGTTGCAGGAAAGTTTGCATTCGATCGAAGACCGAGAGCCAGCGCTGGTGAATCAGCGTCTCATGCGTGTCGTCAGGCACGATCCTCTTGGCCGAGACGAGCTCCGAGGGAAATCCCGGGCTCAAGAACTGGCCGATCGTTGGCCGGGCCTGCGCGCGCTTGACGCGGCGCTGACGATAGTGATCGCCATCGCGAGCAGGCTACGGCCGATGAGACGACGCATCGCGTCATCCATGAGTGTTTTTATATCGCTCCGGCGACCAACTACGGTGTTACCGCAACGCCGCCGCGGCCGGCACGGCCGCCGCCTTTTCGACCAAGCAACGTGACGTCGCTCCCGAGCCCGAAATACATTCCCGTCACCGTGTTGTCTGGCGTGATTTCGAACTTGATAAACGTCGGCGCCGTGGGAGCCGTGATTGGAAGCATCCACCGGAAGGTGTTGGCGTTCCAGTACTCGAGCGGTGCATGCACGTCACCACGAGCGAGCTCGAGATGGCCTTCGTTCAGGCTCACCGTCAACTCGCCGTAGAGACTGTCGGCGAACGTGCCGGCGAATGCGCCGAGGGGCACCGGCGACTGGGCATTGGCGACATGTCCGGCCAGCTGCGCCTTCTGCGTGGAGTCGGCCCGTTTGCGCTGCACGAGAGAACGCGTGTACGCCTCGCCGCTCCAGTCCTTCATCGGCGCGCCGAGCTCGCGATCGAACACGTACTGCTCGAGGAGCCCGGGAAGCTGTGCGCCCTGCATGTTGCTCAGCACCACGACGCCAACTTTCTTCTCGGGGAGCATGCCGACAGCGGCGGTCATGCCGAGCGTGTTTCCGCCGTGCTGCCAGGAGAGCTGGTTTCGATAATCCTCAACCATCCAGCCCATGCCGTACGAGCTGAAGCGCTTCACGGAGACGGAATCGGCAGCGTCACCGCGTCCGCCGGCGCTTGTGATGAGGATCTGGGGGGTGTGTGTCTCTCGCAGCGCCGCGCTGCTAACGAGACGTTTCCCACTTACCACGCCGTCGTTGAGCTGGAAACGGAGCCACTGCGCCATATCGACGGCACTCGAGAGGATCGACCCGGCAGGCGCGATGTTCTCGGCATCGAATCGTGGCTTTGCGAACGCCGTGTCGTGATCAACGCCGTGGGGCGCGGCAACGTTGGAATTGACGAGTCCTTTTGATGTCGTGACACTGGCTGTCATCCCGAGCGGCGTGAAGATCCGCTGGCGGATGAGATCGTCCCAGCTGGCGCCCGCCGCCTTGCCTGCGGCTTGGCCCGCCGCGAGAAACATCATGTTCTGGTATGAGTATCGTGAACGGAACGGCGATTCGGGTTTGAGAAAGCGAACCCGGCGCAAAACCTCGTCGCGCGAAATTCCCGCGCCGAGCCAGGCGAGCTCGCCCCGCGCGATCCCGCTCCGGTGCGACAGCGCGTCCCGAATGGTGACCGCCTCATTGGCGACGGGATCGTACATCCTGAAGTCGGGCAGGTACTGCGTGACCCGATCGTCCCAGCGCATTTTCCCATCGGTCACGAGCATCGCGATTAGCGTCGCGGTGAACGCCTTCGAGCTCGACCCGATCTCGAATAGTGTTTTCTCATTGACGGGTGTCCGGCTCTGGGCGCTCAGTACGCCGAAGCCCCTGGCGTATATCACCGAGTCGTTGCGAACGATCGCGATGCTCAGGCCTGGGATCTTCCACGTCTGGATCGCCTTCGCAACGTAGGCGTCGAAGCCGGGATACGGATCCGCCGCCTGAGCGTCGACGCCGTGCGTGGCGGCGAGCATGGTTATCGCGATGAAGCCCGACAGGGCGGCGCGCGCGCGCGTC
>QHUV01000653.1 GCA_003222065.1 Gemmatimonadota bacterium
TGAGCAGAAGCGGAACCTGAATAAGAGAACCCGCCATCAGGGTTTCGTCCAGCGCGTCCTTGTACGAACTTGTGCGTGAGCGGCAGGAATTCGTCATCCAGGAGAGGCATGAGCATCGCGATCTCGCAGCTAGGCGATACGGTGATCCTCGGCGTCGGCGAGCAACTCGTCGTGAGCAACCGGCACGAGCTCAAGCAGGCTTTTCTCGATGCGCTCGAGCAGGGTAAGCGGAAATTCCGCATCGACTTTCAGAACACGACAGGCTTGGACAGCTCCGGCCTCGGCGTCCTCGTGTCGCTCTCCAAGCGCTTGCGAGAGCAAGGCGGCGAGCTGCGGCTGGTCCACCTCAACGAGGACCTGCGGACGCTGTTCAGTCTGACGAAGCTCGATACGCTCTTCCAGATCGACGAGGGCGACGGTGGAGGCGCGGCACGTCCGGCGCCACGCGCACCGCGCTCGCCTGTGCGCGGTTCCGATCAGGCGGAGCCGCTCGCGTAGACCTCAACGCTCAACGGCTACAGCGCCTGTGAATGGTCCGACCAGTTGCCGTCTCCACCAGGCGCCCGTGGCGCGCTTGGTCGTCCGGTCGGTGAACCAGTATTGCCAGAGCACCGTTCTCACCAGTGGCGGCGGGTTGCCGCCAAATGGATCGGCGCGAAAGAGTCGCAGCACACTCGGACTTCCCTCGGTGAGACGCAGCTGCGTCTTGACCACCCACGTCGATTGTTGCCATGGGCCTAACGACGCGAACCAGAGATTCCAGTCGAAGCGCGGTTGATAGGGTGCGTAGATGCCTGGCCGTTCGCGGATGTCCTGTGGCTTGTACCGGAAGGGATAGGCAATCCAGGTCTTCCCATCGCGGCTGCCCTGGAACTCGATCTCGTACCGGCCTTCGGTCATCTTGGCGAACAGGCCGTAAGCGTTGGCGATGCGAAATGGGGCGAGGAGTCGAGCGGGCCAGCCGAGCAACGGTACGTCTGGCACGAACGCCATCACGGTGCCATACAGCGCGATCGCGAACGTCACCGTTGCGACGCGCCGCGCCCAGAGAGGGCGCTGCTTAACGACGTCCTGGCCGGCGACCCGCAAGCCGACACGGGCCAGCGCCTGGTCGTCGAGCAGGAGCACACCCAACAGCAGCACCAGATAGTTCAAGAACGCATAATTCGCCGTTGCGATGATTCCGATCTGGAGCGCGGTGACGGCGACAAAGCAGGCGACGCGAAACGGGCGCGCCAGCCAGAGCGCCCACACAAGGACGAGCTCGACGCCGAGGGTGAGGAGAACGGTGCCGGCGTGGTACCAGTGCGGCCAATGCTGGACGTACCAGCCGAGCCAGGTGGGCAATGGGCCATTCTGGTAGTACTCGTCCATCGCCGTGAGATCGCGCCAGTGTCGGTCACCGCTGGCGAGCTTGACGATACCGGACTCGAAGTAGATCCGGAACCATTCCCACCGCAGCATGAAGAGGCTGAAGCGGGACGGCGGGTCATCGGCACCCAAGCGCGGGCGCACGCCACGCGGCGCGAACCAACAGGAGATGAAGCCCGCCTCGAGCAGCATCCCGTCCGATTGGTACATGGAGAAGTCTTGAAGGACACCGATGCAGGACAGGAACAGAACGGTGCAGAGGATGGTCGTTAGGCGCGGCCAGAGGTTGGCGGTGAGGAGGAGTGATGAGAGTATCCCGCCAGCGACGACGATCGCGAGCGCCCAGTCGCCGGCGTTCAGCCAGAGCAGTGTCGGAGCGTACCAGAGGCCCCGGAAGAATCCGAGCGCGGCGCGAACGTTGAGGAGATACTCATTGGCCGGCAGGATCCCCCGCCCGCCGATCAGTCCGTGGATCTGGAATGCGAGCGAGTAGAAGGCGGAGAGGAAGATCAGGCCAAGGCCACGCAGGAAGAGCCAGCGCGGCCAGAGGTACGTGGACGCTGGGTCGTCCTGGGAGGCGAGAAGGCCAGCGAATCGCATCTGGATCGTGACAGGCAATCAGCTTGCAACGCGTACGCCGAATGGCGGTGCCGAGCGATGCTGGATCGGCAGTCGGCGCGCGTTAGGCAGCGATCTCGCGCAGCGCACGCAGCGCCATGTCGACGTCCTCCGGAAGGTTCATGATTCCCGCCGACACACGCGCGTACGACACCTTGTACGGCGAGCTCGTCGTGCGGATGCGCTTGGCGGTCAAGCGCTCCGTGACTCCATCGGCGGTGAGCCCAGCGACTTCGAAACAGGACAGTCCGCCGCAGAGCGCGGGGTCGCGCGGCGTGTGCAGCGTTAGCCGCGGAATGATCGCGGCGCCTTCACGGAACGCGCCATTCAGCTCGGCGACGCGGGCGGCGATGTTGCGGGATCGTCGGCCGCAGGTGCGGCCACGCGTCACTTTGGCCCCAGAGAAATCCGGTGCCGCGCGGCGCGAACAGCCACTTGTGCGTGCCCGTCGCGAAGAAATCGGCGCCGAGCCGCGCGACGTCGACGTCCTGATTGGCGAAGCCATGCACGCCGTCGACGATCAGCAGGCAGCGGTCGGCGTCGGCGCGCCCGCGGTTCGCGCGCGCCACGGCGGCGGCGATCGCGTCGATCGGGATCTTCACGCCTGACGAGGAGTGCACCCAGGTCACGCCGACGGCGCGCGTCCGGGGGGTGATCGCTTGCTCGAGACGCTCGGCGATCTGCTGCGCGTTCGCGTTCGCGGGCTTGTCATAGAGCGCCACGTATCGCACGGCGCATCCCGACCGCGCG
>QHUV01000092.1 GCA_003222065.1 Gemmatimonadota bacterium
CTGTTTGTAGCTGCGATCGTAAACGAGCCGGCCGTGACGGATCACGATCATCCGATCGATATAACCGTACTTTCCGCCGGCTATCTCCGCGTTGATGCTATCGAGGACAGCCGCGTTGACGCCGACGCTCTGCGGCGTGGCTGTCGGCCATTGCCTCGTGGGCCAGTTCGCCTGCGATTGCGCCGACGGGGCGGCGATGACAAGCGTCGTGATGACCGCGGCGAATCGTGATCGCACAGGTCCTCCGGGCGGACGTTGAGAGTGGAGCACTGACGAACGTAAGACGGTCACGGTCGCTGTCCAGTTGCCGCCCCAATCGGCGCTCCCTAGCTTACTCGGCCCGTCTTCCAAGACTGCCCGTCCAACAGCATGACCACCTACAAGTTCGCGAAGGTCCCGTCCGGCGGTAATCGCATCGGATACGACGCGGGCGCGCTGCGCGTGCCCAACAATCCCATCATTCCATTCGTCGAGGGCGATGGAACGGGCGCCGACATCTGGCGCGCTTCCGTGCGCGTCTTCGACGCCGCGATCCAGAAAGCCTACGGAGACGAGCGGCGCGTGCACTGGATGGAGGTGTACGCCGGCGAAAAGGCGTACACCAATCATGGCGATTGGCTGCCGCAAGAGACCGTCGACGCCATGCAGGAGTTCCGCGTGTCGATCAAGGGTCCGCTCACCACACCCGTGGGCGGCGGCATTCGCTCCCTGAACGTCACGCTCCGCCAGGTGCTCGACCTCTATGCCTGCATCCGTCCGGTGCGCTACTTCGAGGGCGTCGGGAGTCCGATGCGCGAGCCCAATAAGCTCAACATCGTCGTCTTCCGCGAGAACACGGAGGACGTCTACGCCGGCATCGAATGGAAAGCGGGCAGCCCCGAGGCGAAGAAGGTGCGCGACTTTCTCGTCTCCAGCTTCGACGTCGAGATTCGCGAGGGCTCCGCTCTCGGCATAAAGCCGATGTCGGAGTTCGGATCGAAGCGGCTCATCGAGATGGCCATAAGGTACGCCCTCAAGCACTGCCTCCCTTCCGTGACGTTGATGCACAAAGGGAACATCATGAAGTTCACCGAGGGCGCCTTCCGAGACTGGGGCTATGACGTCGCTCGCGCGAAGTTCGGCGAGAGCACCGTGAGCGAGGCCGATCTCGTGAAGGGAGGTGCGGCAGCGCGCGCCGACGCGGTGATCATAAAGGACCGCATCGCCGACTCGATGTTTCAGCAGTTGCTGCTTCGTCCCGATGAGTACTCCGTAATCGCGACGCCAAACTTGAATGGCGACTACGTGTCCGATGCGGCCGCGGCACAGGTCGGCGGCCTCGGCATGGCGCCGGGTGGCAACGTCGGCGACGGGCTCGCGGTGTTCGAGGCGACGCACGGGACGGCACCAAAGTACGCGAACAAGGACAAGATCAATCCGGGGAGCGTCATCCTCTCCGGCGTGATGATGTTCGAATACATGGGATGGACGGAAGCCGCCGAGCTTATCGTACGCGGAATAGAGAGCGCCATTCGCTCACGTCGGGTTACTTACGATCTCGCGCGACAGATGCCCGGTTCGACCGAAGTTTCGACGTCGGAGTTCGGCAATCAGGTAATCAAGGGGATGGGATCGTGAGCCATCGCCGGCCGGCGCACTTTTTTTTCCTCCCGTAAATGACCCTCGCTCTCTCCGCGCGCGCCGCAGACTTCGGTGCGCTCGATACGCCATTGCTCGTCCTCGCGCTTCCGTCGGGCTCGAGCATCGACGGGGCGCTCGAGGTGCTGGATCGGCGGCTTGGCGGCGTCCTGCGCCGCACGCTCGAGCGTCGCGACTTTCGCGGCGCTCGTGATGAGACGCTGCACCTCTCGAGCACCGGCGCGGGCGTCGAGCGCATACTGCTCGTCGGCATCGGCAAGTCGGAGGATCGGGCGGCATCGCTGCGACGCGCCGGGGCCATCGCCGCTCGACAAACGTCGAAGCTCGGCGTCCGTCGTTTGACCTTCTTCGCAGGCGCGCTCTCCGAGACGGAAGCGGAGGCGGTGACGGTTGGATTGATTGCAGGATCGTGGGACTTTAAAGAGCTCAAAACTCCACCGCCCGCGGAAGACCAGCGAGATCCGCTCGAGGAAGCAGTCATCCTTACCACGACGCCGGCCGCCGAGCGAGGGGTGGCGACGGGAAGGGCGATTGGCGAAGGGCACTCGTTGGCGCGGCGACTCGGCATGCTCCCCGGCAATGTGTGCACGCCGGACTATCTCGCCGACACGGCGCGGGAGATTGGCCAGCGATATGGCATGACAGTCACCGTGCTTGGCCGCGCCGAAATGGAGCGCGAGCGAATGGGCTCGTTCCTCTGCGTTGCCCAGGGCACGCCGCAGGATCCCAAGCTCATCGTGCTCGAGCACCGGAAGGGGCCAGCCAACGCCAAGCCAATCGGTCTCGTTGGCAAGGGACTTTGTTTCGACTCTGGGGGTATATCGATCAAACCAGCCCAGGGCATGGAATGGATGAAGTTCGACATGTGCGGGGGCGCGGGTGTGCTCGGCGCGATGGAAACGATCGGCCGGCTCAATCTTCCCGTGAACGTCGTTGGTCTCGTCGGTGCGACGACGAACATGCCGTCGGGAACCGCCGTGAAGCCGGGCGACGTCGTGCAGGCGAGTAACGGCAAGTACGTCGAGATCATCAACACGGACGCCGAGGGACGTCTCGTCCTTGCCGACGTCCTCGTCTACGCCGCGCGCTTCAAGCCCGCGGCGGTCATTGACGCGGCAACGCTCACCGGCGCATGCGTCATCGCGTTAGGCCATACGGCGACGGGCGTCATGGGCAATGACGACGAGCTCGTGCAGGAGGTGCTCGACGCGGCCAAGCGCGCCGGCGAGCCAGGGTGGCCGCTGCCCCTTTGGGATGATTACAAAGAGCTCATCAAGTCAGATGTCGCTGATGTAAAGAACTCGGGTGGGCGTCCCGCCGGCACGATCACGGCAGCGCTCTTTCTCAAGGAGTTCGCCGACGGGTATCCGTGGGTGCATCTCGATATCGCCGGCACGGCGTATACGGAGTCTGACCTGGGCACGGTTCCGCGCGGTCCAACGGGCGTTCCCGTAGGCACGTTCGTCGAATTCGTGCGAGGACGGACGCGCTGATCATCGAGAGAAGGCGGCGCGCGGGACGGCTCGTCTCGATGGTCGGCCTCGGCCTGCTGGTCGGGGCCGTTTTGCAGCGAACGGCCGGTGCCCAGGCCGACACGTCGCGCGCCAGGCGGGACACCTCTCGCGTTAGGCGCGACAGCGCCGGGATCAAGGTGCCGGGGCGACCGACGGCGGACTCGGTGTTGCGCGATACGCTCGCCAAGCGCGACTCACTGCATCCGAAGCCGGCGGTGCCGAAGGACACCATCAAAGCACCCTACACGCGCGCGCCGATGCCGGTGCCGCTCGAGATTGGACAAACCCTCATCTACGAGCGAGCGGCGTTGTTCGCGACTGGCGCCGTAACGCTCCAGGATCTGCTCGATCGCCTGCCGGGAGTCACTGGGCTGCGATCGGGGTGGATTGCGTCACCGATGGTGTCGTCGTTTCAAGGCGACGTTCGCCGCGTGCGTGTTTTCTTCGACGGTGTCGAGTACGACGAGATCGATCCACGCACGGGCGGAATTCTCGATCTGACGCAGGTAGGGCTCTGGACGTTCGAGGAACTGCGAATCGAGCGCGGCGCGACGGAAGTCCGCGTCTATACGCGGACGTGGAGAATAGACCGCACGACGCCCTACACCCGCACGGACATCAGCACCGGCGATCAGCAGACGAACTTGTACCGAGGCTTCTTCGGTAAACGCTTCGGGGGCGGGGAAGGCGTGCAGCTCGCCGCGCAGCAGTACGGGACGACGCCGCCGCTCCGTGGAAGCCCGAGCAGCGATCAGCTCGCACTGCTCGGCCGGATCGGCTGGGCCCGCGGCCGCTTCAGCATCGACGCCTTCGCGCTGCGTACGAATCGCAACCGCGGCACCGTGTTTCCGCAGGCGATCCGCGGAGTGACGATCCTCGATTCAGTGCCAGCGCTGCAATCGTCACGGACGGATGCGTACGTGCGCGCCGGCTACGGCGATCCCGAGCGCGGTCCGTGGCTCCAGGCGATCGCCAGCTCGTTAGGCTACGCGATCACGCATCAGTCGAGCGGCATCTTTGGGACGACGACGAGCGATACGAGCAAGCATGACACGACGGCCTTCCGAGCGCAGTACATCGTTACGGGTGGCGTTACCGCGGGGCCGCTGCGCATCGAAGCCGCGGAACGCCTGCGGATCGGCGACAATCAGCGCCTGGCGACGCCGTCGGGACGCGTGGAGTTCGTTACCGGTCCGCTTGCGGTATCGGCCTTTGGCGAGGGGCGTGGTCCAGACTCCCTGGCACGCGCCGAGGTCACGGGCCGCCTAACGCCGCTCCCCTTCGTGAGCTTTCTCGCCGCCGCCGGAACGAGCACGGACCATGACACACTGGCTTCGGGCAGCACCGTCAACTTTCTTCGCGGCGAGGCGGCGATTCGCGTCCTCGGACTCTGGCTCGGCGGCGGCGTGTTGCGCCGTGATAGCACGCTGCTCGTGCCACCGCGCGTATTCACCACGAAATTTGTCGCCGTCGAATCTCCGGCGGCGACGGGATTTCTCGCCACGGTTCGTGGAACGCTGTATCAGGCGCTCAAGGCTGACATCTCGGCGATACGCTGGAACGACTCGACCGGCTTCTATCGGCCCCGTTATCAGACACGCAGCGAAGTGTATCTATCGACGAACTGGCTGAGCCGATTCCCGAGTGGAAACTTCGGCGTCTTGATGTCGCTCAGCCACGAGTACAGATCGTCGACCAAATTTCCTGTTGGAGACGCATCGTCCTTCTCCGCCGCGTCGGTCCCTGATTCACGGCTTTATAACTTCCATCTCGAAATACGGATCGTGAGCGCGGTGTTGTCCTATCAGTTCCGGAACATCCAGGGTGTGCCTTACGAGCTCGTGCCTGGCTACCTGATGCCGCGACTGAACCAGTTCTACGGCGTGCGCTGGGAGTTCTGGAATTGACAAGGTTGTTGTCAGTGCATAACTTACGCGCTTGTCGATGATACGGAGCATGACCGGGTTCGGGGCCGCGGAGGGCGAGGTCGGCGGTACTCTGGTCGCCGTCGAAGTGCGGTCCGTCAACCACCGTTTCTTCAATCCTTCGATCAAGCTTCCGTCCGAGTTTGCGCGATGGGAAGGCGAGGTTCGTGAGGCACTCCGGCGTGGAGTGAGTCGTGGTCATGTGACGCTCGTGGCGCGCATCTCGAGAGACGGTCAATCGGAAGGGCGCATCGACGAGGCACGTTTTGCGGCGTACGTCGAGCAACTGCGGTCACTGCAGGAGCGCTATCATCTCGAGCCGACGCTCGATGTAGGCACGATACTTCGACTGCCGGACGTTCTCGCGTCGCGCGAGGACGGCGTGGAGGGAACAGCTCCAGAGTTGGTGGACATCGTGTCGCGCGCGCTGGCAGCGCTGGACGCGATGCGGCAGGCCGAAGGTGTTCGATTGGCGGCCTACGTCGAGGAGCATGTTGATCTGATTGCCCAGGCCGTCGATCGAATCGCGGCGCGGGCGCCGCAGCGCTTGATCGAGCAGCGCGATCGCCTACGCCAAGCGGTACAGGAGTTGGCCGGCGGCATCAGCATCGATGATCAGCGATTAGCGCAGGAGATTGCCCTGCTTGCGGATCGGTTGGATGTGAGTGAGGAGGTGTCTCGGTTCGGCGCGCACCTCGAGGCGTTTCGTGACGCTCTGCGAGGCAAGGCCGCCGACGGTGTCGGGAAGCGACTGGGGTTTCTGCTGCAGGAGCTGTTGCGAGAGGCGAATACGACCGGAAGCAAAGCCAACGACGCGGCGATCCTGCAAGACGTGCTCGCCATCAAGGAGGAGCTGGAACGGATTCGGGAACAGGTGGAGAACCTGGAGTGAACCCGTTCCCGATCATCCTTTCGTCGCCGTCAGGGGGCGGAAAGACAACGATCGCTCGAGAGCTCCTCCTCCGCCGTACGGACCTTGGATACTCGGTTTCGTGTACCACCCGGGCGCCACGGGTCGGCGAAGTGGAGGGAAAGGATTATTATTTTCTGTCGCGGGGCGACTTCGAGCGGCGGCGGGCGGCCGGCGACTTCGCCGAGTCGGCGGAAGTGCACGGCAACATGTACGGCACGCTGCGGTCGGAGATCGGACGGGTGTTGGGCGCGGGGAAGCACGTGGTGATGGACATCGACGTGCAGGGCGCGCAGCAGTTCACGCGCGCCTTTCCCAAGTCCGTGACAATTTTCGTCCTTCCACCGTCCGCGGACGTGCTCTTGGAGCGATTGCGGCAGCGTCGCACGGAGTCGAAGGAGCAGCTTGCGCTACGATTGCACGCTGCGTTGCAAGAGCTACAAGCAGTAGATCTTTACCAGTATGTCGTCGTCAATGATGATTTGGCGAAAGCGGTGCACCGGGTGTCGGCCATCATTGATGCCGAGGTCGTAAGTCGCGAGCGAGTGGCGGGACTGCGACAGCAGGTCTCCGCGCTCGTCGAGCGATTGGAAGTCGAGATTCATAGTTGAGCATTTTTTCATCATTCAGCGAGAACATCCAATGCGTGTTTTTACTCCCAGCGACCTCGTCGGCAAGGACAAGGCGGCGAACAAGTACCTCGGCGTTCTCATCGCCGCCAAGCACGCGCGCGTGCTCAACGAGTTCCCGCGCGATCGCTCATCGACGCGTGAGAAGAAGCTCACGACGCGCTCGATGGAGGAGCTGGCCACTGGCAGCATCATCTACCGCGTCGTGCCGCGCCGGCGCGCCGAATGAGCAGGCGCGCCGCCTAACGAGCCGAGCATGCGGCCGTTCGACCGGCGTCGCGTTCTGCTTGGCGTCACCGGCGGGATCGCGAGCTACAAGTCGGCGTGGCTCGCTCGCTTGTTAGGCAAGGCCGGCGCCGAGGTGGACGTCGTGCTCACGCCGGCGGCGACCGAGTTCATCGGCCGCGTCACCTTCGAGGCTCTCACCGGGCGCGTCGTCCACAGCGGCCTATTCGACGCCGGGCGCGCCCTCGATCACATCAAGCTCGCACGCGAAGCCGAGGCGATCGTC
>QHUV01000654.1 GCA_003222065.1 Gemmatimonadota bacterium
CTGCTCTTCGCTCGGAACGATCAGTACTTCCTCGGCGCACCGAAAGCGGAATCGTTGCAGGCGCGGATCATTGCGGAGCCGAGCACGTCGGTCGCCGAATTCGAGAGCGGAACCGTTGACGTACTTCAGATACCAGCCGGCCAAACTCGTGAGTGGGAGGAGGACGAGAGCCGGAGATCGCTGCTCAGCTCAACTCCGGCTCTGGAGCTCGTCTACGTCGGCATCAACACCACGCGTGGGCCGCTCGCCGACGTCCGCGTGCGCCAGGCCATCAACTACGCGGTCGACATCAATACGATCATCGACCGGCTCATTAGCGGGCGCGGGACGCGGGCAACAGGAGTAATCCCGCCGACGCTCGCCGGCTACGACAGCACGCGTCGCCCCTACCCCTACGACGCCGCGAAGGCGAAGCAGCTCCTCGCGGCGGCCGGACACCGTAACGGCATCGATGTCGAGCTCTGGACATCGACGACACCCATCTACGTTCGCATCGCGGAGACGATGCAGGCTTACTTGAATGCTGTAGGTATCCGCACCAAAGTCGTACAGCGCGAGTCAGCCGCTTCGCGCGCGGCGGCGCGGAAGGGCGAGACGGACATGATCCTCAAGGATTGGTACGCCGATTATCCCGATGCGGAGAACTTCTTGTATCCGTTGCTCTACAGCGGCAACAAGGGCTCTGGCGGCAACGTGTCCTTTTATGCAAATGCGAAATTCGATTCCACTATTCTTGCGGCGCGCCACGAGCTGAACGCCGCGAAGCGCTCCTTGCTCCTGCGACAGGCAGACTCCATCGCATTCGGCGACGCGCCGATGATGTTCCTCTACTTCTACAATGAGCTGTATGCCGTGCAGCCTTGGGTCAAAGGCTTTCGCCCGCCGGTGATCTTCAACGGGCAGCGCTGGCTGGACGTCTCGATGTCTCATACGACTCGCTGATGAATTTTCTCGTTCGTCGTCTGTTGCTCGCCGTGCCGACGCTCTTCGGCGTCCTCGTCGTGGCGTTCGTACTGCTCTACATCGCGCCCGGTGATCCCGTGCAGGCGATGATCGGTGAACATGCGGACGAGGAAACCATCCAGCGACTTCGCGCTCAGCTGCATCTCGACGATCCATTGCCGCAGCGTTTTGGCCACTATGTCGCGAGCGTCGCCCGTGGTGATCTCGGACGGTCGTACATCACGAACCGGCCAATCACACAGGACATTCGCGAGCGCTTTCCAAAGACGCTCCAACTGGCCGGCGCGGCGATGCTTCTGGCCGCGCTGGTCGGCATCACCCTCGGCGTATTGAGCGCGCGCCGACCTGGCGGCCTGATCGATCGATTCTCGTTAGGTATCGCGTATCTCGGGATCTCCTTTCCCGTCTACTGGGTAGGGCTGCTGCTCATCCTCCTCTTCGCGGTGACGCTGCGCGTCTTGCCACCTTCCGGCTACGGTCGGCTTCGCTTCCTCGTGCTGCCCGCGCTCGCCCTCGGGATGCGCTCCATTGCTTTCCTCGCGCGAATGACGCGGTCGGCGATGCTCGAGTCGTTAGGTGCGGATTATGTTCGTACCGCGCGCGCCAAAGGCCTCACGGAGCGCATGGTCACTCTCAAGCACGCGTTTCGCAATGCGCTCATTCCCATCATCACCGTGCTCGGTCTGGACTTCGGAGCGTATCTCACGGGTAGCATCCTCACCGAGACGGTCTTCTCCTGGCCTGGCATCGGCCGTTACGTCGTGAATGCGATCGGCCGCCGCGATCTCCCGGCTATTCAGGGAACGGTGCTGTTTCTGAGCGCTGTGTTCGTCGTCGTGAACCTCATTACCGATTTAGCGTACGCGAAAGCAGATCCGCGCGTGAGTTATCGATGACGGTTGCCATCCCGAGCGAAGTTCAACAGCGTTGGCACGGACGAACACGGACAACAGCAACGGACTCACACGGAGCAAACATCAACAGCTCCTAGGAACACAGCCGTGTGGGAAACCTCGGCATCACACGCATGCAACGCCCTGAATCATGACTTTCGACGATTACCAACGATCCGCCCTCCGAACGACGAATCCGGCGCTGACCTCGAGTGAGCGTTTAGTCGACGCCGCGGCGGGACTTGCGGAAGAGTCGGGTGAGCTGCTCGGTCTCGTGCGGAAACAGGCCTTCCAGCAGCGGAGCGCCCCGCCGGAG
>QHUV01000655.1 GCA_003222065.1 Gemmatimonadota bacterium
CGTTTCCGCGCCGTGATGTCGCGACTCGCGCACACGAACCAAAGTGGCTGGCCCGTCTGCGGGTCGCGGACAGCGCGGCCGTTCGTCTCCAGCCAGACGTAGGAGCCATCGGGACGCCGGCAGCGCCAGGTAACCATCGACGATCCCTTGACGCGCCGCGCGCGTTCACGGCCCTCGATGAGCAGTTGCTTATCCTCCGGAGCGGCAAAATCCAGCGTCGACCGGCCACGCAACTGCTCGGTCGTAGAGCCGAGCAACGCTTCGAGCGCGGGCGCGGCATATGTGTAGCTGCCGTCCAGCGCGTGCGTCGAGATCATGTCAGACGCGTGCTCCGCGAGCAATCGATAGCGTTCGCGCGCGTCCGCCAGCTCAGCGGTCCGCTCCTCGACGCGACGCTCCAGCTCCGCGTTCGACGCGGCCAACATCGCCTCGGCATGTTTGCGCGGCGTGACGTCGCCGAGGGTGACCGCAATGGAGTCGTCCGTGCGCACGGCGGAAATCGCGACCCAGCGCGGGTCGCCGCGCAATTCGAGCTTGATCTCGTCGCGATACAGCTGCCCGCTCTCGCCCAAGCCGGCGAGCGCCTTTAGGATCTTCGTATCAGCCGCATGGGCCAAGGCGTCGCCAACGAGCCGGCCAACAAGGGTCGCTGGCTTCCGACCGGTGAAGCGCTCCGAGGCCGGGTTCAAATAGACGAATTGGAAATCGGTGCCGCGGTCGCTTTTGACGGGATGCAAGAGCGCGAAGCCATCGGGGGAGGCGTCGTGCACGAGCCGGAACTGCTCCTCGGCGCGTCGGAGCAAGGCATCCGCGGCGGTGCGAATGCGCGCGTCGTAGGCCTGTCGTCGCCAGACGATTCGACCAAACAGCGCCCCGCCGAGAAAGGCAGCGGTGAGCGCGGCGAGCGTCTCGTCGGGGGAGAGGAAGAACATCGACGACGGTTGAAGCTGAGGCCACCGTGCGCATTCGCGCGCGAGGCAGCAAGGGAGGACGGCCGAAGGCGGGCAAACGCAACCCATCATAGCACCGAATTGCCAGGCTCGCGGCTGGCGGCTCTCGGCTGGATCTGGGATCAGGCGCTGCGCTTGGCTCTACCCACGCTCACGCGCCCGGATCAACTGCTTTTCCAACGTCTCGGGTGTCTTGTCCTTGAACTCCTCCGGCTGTAGCGGCACCCTCAGCTCGACCCCTGACTGATTGACGAACGCTCGATACGGCTCTTCAGACGGGGTCTGCTCGGCGCGGCGACGCTCGCCGGAGCGGCGATCGTAGACGTACCACCGTTCGCCCGACTCGGTCTGAAAGATCAGGGTGCCGTCGACGCCGCGCTCGACGCGAGCCGGACTCCGGCGGTCGCCGGCTAGACGTGAGCGTCGGTCCTGCCGGATCGCTTGATCGAGGATCCGGCCGAACTGCTCCGCATCGGTCGGAAGCTCCAGATAGGGCAAGTCGCGCTGCCGCGCCCATTCGGGAGGTTGACGGCGACCACGATTGCCGACGCCAAACACGATGACCCCGATCCCGCGGTGCTGGGCGCGCGCGACGAACAGGTCGGAGGTGAACGTTTCGACCTCTCCATCGGCGACGACGACGAGCAGGGGGACGAGCCGATTCAGCGCGTCCTCGGGACGCTCCGATGGCTCAGCGAAAACGGGTTCGAGGTGCGCGAGCTCGACGAGCATGCCGAGGAGCGCGCCCGTCATCGACTGCGGCGTCAGAATCAGCACTTTCCCCCGCCCTGCGCGTAATTCCACGAGTATCGCCCCGTCGCTCCTGAGCTGTCGCTAGACCTGACTCGATGACTTTTCGCTATTACGCTGTGCGCGTTGGCAAATTTTGCCGCCGCAATATATCCATTCCCTCGACCGCAGTAGCCGCTCCATCCTTGAACACTCAGCCCACGACTC
>QHUV01000664.1 GCA_003222065.1 Gemmatimonadota bacterium
GAAGCTGTTCGGACCATCCCCGTCGCGCGCCGTCCGAACAAAGTAAACGCGAACGAATTCGCGCAGCCCCCTCGTGATAACGGAAGCTTCGCTTCCTTTCTGGGCTCACTGCCCGACGTTCTTGTCGCGCGCGACTTTCTCCGCGTTGTCGACGCGATTGTCGGCGCGGCACGGCGCGAGCGCGGCGTCGTCGTCATGCTCGGCGGCCATATCGTCAAGACCGGGCTCGCGCCGGTCCTGATCGATCTCATGCGCCGGCGCGTCATCACGCACGTCGCGATGAACGGCTCGGCGTCGATTCACGACTTTGAAATCGCGCGGTTCGGTGGCACGTCGGAAGACGTCGCCGCCGGTCTGCGTGACGGAAGCTTCGGCATGGCGGACGAGACCGGCCGGGAGATGAACGAGGCGTTCATCCGCGGCTCGCGCGAGTATCAGGGTATGGGTGAGACCCTCGCCCGCGCGCTAGATGCCGCCGACGCCAATGGCCTCCTGCTGCATCCCGAATTGTCCGTGCTGCTCGGCGCCTATCGGCTCGACGTACCGACGACAGTTCACGCTGCGTTAGGCGCCGAAATCATTCATCAACATCCGGCGGCGAGCGGCGCGGCGATCGGCGATACGAGCCATCGCGACTTTCGACGGCTGGCGCACTCGCTCACGAACCTCGACGACGGCGGCGTCGTCCTCAACCTCGGCAGCGCGGTCATCATGCCAGAGGTGTTTCTCAAGGCGCTGACGATCGCGCGCAACCTCAACGAGGGACGGCCACGCAACTTCGTGTCGTGCGACCTCGATATGCAGCGACACTACCGTCCGCGTATGAACGTCGTGCAACGTCCGACTCTCGAGAGCGGCAAAGGCTACGAGATCACGGGACACCACGAGCTCATGGTACCACTGCTCGCGTGGGCGGTCGTCGAGAAGCTGTCGGCTGTCTAGAGGACAGGAGCTATCGTGAACAAAAGGCCGGACGCATTCAACGCGTCCGGCCTTTTAATGTCTTAATTTCGAAGACTAAACAGCAGGCCCCGACCACTTCTCGCGCAACCGGCGCGCGGTATCGGGGCTGAAGACACGGATCAAGAGATAGATGATGAGACCGATCGCGGTCGTGCCGCTGAGCGCTACCCCCCATCCCAATGCCTCGCGCGAACGGCTTCGAGCTGATGTTCTCGTCGTCGGGGATGGTGTTGTCGGCCTCGCGACAGCCCTGGCCGTCGCGCGCGCCGGCGGATCCTGCCGGATTCTGGGACGAACCATCGCCGGGGCCGCGTCCGCCGCCTCTGCTGGACTACTCGCCCCATCGATTGGCGCTGCCGACCCGCCGATCCGCGCGTTCATGCGTGCCGCGCGCGACCGATACCCAGACTGGGTACATTGGCTTGCCGAGCGGACGGGCATCGAAGTCACGCTGAGCCGACTCGGGATCATCGAGGTTGGATCGAGAAAGCTGGAATCGGACGCCCCTGAATCCGAAGCCATGTTACTCGACGATGCCGCATTGGCATCGCTGGAGCCGTCGCTCGCCACGGCATCGGCGGTTTTGTATCCGCATGATGGGTTCGTCGACAACCTGCGTCTACTCGCCGCCATGCGCGAAGCCGTGCGCTGTGAATGGTCGATCGATGTCGCCGAGGGTCGCGTCGCCATGATCGAGCCGGGCCGACACGCCTGTTCCGTGACAACCGAAGACGGCCGCAAACAAGAGGGTGACACCGTTGTCCTCGCCGCTGGAGCGTGGAGCGCTTTGATCTCCGGCGTACCAAGACCTATTCCCGTCGAGCCGGTGCGCGGCCAGATGTTGCAGCTCGCGGGTTGCCCGTTGGCTCACGCTGTTTCCTCCGCCGACGCCTATCTGGTTCCTCGCGGAGACTCGACCATCGTCGGCAGCACTTTCGAGCGCGTTGGTTTCGATAGCAGCACAACTTCCAACGCCCTGGATCACCTGCACAGAGCGGCGACCTCGCTCCTTCCGAGTCTCGCGGGCGCCGACGTTCTCAGCACCTGGGCGGGTCTCAGGCCGCTGACTCCGGACGGACTTCCAGTGCTGGGCCGTGATCCCGATTTCGATCGCGTGGTGTATGCGTGCGGCCACGGGAAGAACGGCATCCTTCTGGCCCCGATTACGGCGGAATGCGTCGCCGCCATGGTCGCGGGCGCCACCCTGCCAATCGACATCCGTGCATTCGACATCATGCGCTTCGGGTGACGAGAAGGTCCTAACCTGCGGACTTTGCCGTCAGCGGTTATCGCGGGCCCTGTCTTCTACCACGACGTTCTGATGGCAGGTAGATTTCGCGTGCTCAACGATTTCCGATGAGGAAGCCCACTGTCCGAACGTCGGCGAGTGCTGGGAACACGGCACCGCGACGTTCATGATCCTCGGCGACGTCTGCACGCGGAACTGCGCTTACTGCGCGGTCGCTCACGGTAGACCTCCGAAGTTCGATCCAGCGGAGCCCGAACGGGTAGCGCAGGCCGTCGCCGAGATGCAACTGCAGCACGCCGTCATAACGTCGGTGGACCGCGACGACCTGCCTGATTTCGGCGCGTGGGCCTTTGCGGAGACGATCCGTCAAATCAAGCAGCACGTGACGTGCTCCGTCGAAGTCCTCGTGCCGGACTTCCAGGGAAACGAGGATTCGATTCGTGCCGTGCTCGACGCGTCACCCGACATCTACAACCACAACACCGAAACGGTCCCGCGGCTGTATAAGCGCTGTCGGCCCGGCGGCCGCTATGAGCGCGTGATGAGGATCTTCACCACGGCGAAGCAAATGGCGCCGCACATTCCGACGAAGAGTGGGATCATTCTCGGCATGGGTGAAACGAACGAAGAGGTGCTCGCCGTCATGCGCGACCTTCGCGCCGTGGACGTCGACATCATCACGTTAGGTCAATATCTCCGACCATCTTCATCGCATATCAGGCTCGATCGATACGTCACGCCTGACGAGTTCCGAATGTTACGTGACGAAGGAATGGCGATGGGGTTCCGACACGTGGAATCCGGCCCGCTCGTGCGGTCGAGTTATCATGCGTGGGAGCAGGTGCAATCCGCCGGCGTCTGACCTTCACGACGAGAATCTTCAGCCCAGCACCTTCATGGCGACGAAGAAGAAAGGCGATCCGACTGTAGACGCGGCTCAGGCAACGGCAACGTCCGGGAACGGCAAGTCGAATCCCGAGCTCGACCGCGAGCTGCTACGCTCGATGCTCTTGCAGCGTCGCTTCGAGGAGCGCTGCGCTGAAGCCTACGCGCTCGGCAAGATCGGTGGCTTCTGTCACCTATATATCGGACAGGAGGCGGTGAGCACAGGTACGCTCTCCATCCTCCGCCCTGACGATTACGTCATCACGACCTATCGCGATCACGGTCAAGCTCTGGCGCGCGGCATGTCCCCACGCAACGTGATGGCGGAATTGTTCGGCCGCGTCGACGGCGTCGTTCGTGGGAAGGGCGGGTCGATGCACCTATTCGACCGCAACGTGAATTTTCTTGGCGGTCATGGCATTGTCGGCGCGCACGTGCCGATCGGCACGGGCGTCGGCTTCGCCATCAAGTATCGGGGCGGCGACCAGGTCTGCATCTGCTTCATGGGCGAGTCCGTCGTCAACACCGGCGCGTTTCATGAAGCGCTAAACATGGCCGGGTTATGGAAGCTGCCAGTGGTGTACGTGATCGAGAACAATCGCTATGGCATGGGCACCGCTCTCGAGCGTGCGTCAGCCGTTCACGACATCTACGAGCGCGGCGCGTCGTACAACATGCCGCGCGCGCAGTGCGACGGGCAGGATGTCTTCGCCGTGCGCGCCGCGACACAGGAAGCGGTCGATCGCGCGCGCCGAGATCAGCTCCCGACTTTGCTCGAGGTGCGCACGTATCGGTTCATGGGGCACTCGATGTCCGACGCCGTGAGCGGCACGTATCGCACGAAGGCCGAGCTCGACGAAAACATGAAGCGCGATCCGATCATGCTTCTGCGCATGCACATGCAAGAGCATGGCGAGCTGACGGACGAGGAGATCCAGCGAATCGACGCGGACCTCAAAGCCGTCGTTCAGGACGCGTGGGATTTCGCGGACAAGAGTCCCGAACCACCAATCGAAGCGCTGTACGAAGACGTCTACGTCGACACGACGAGCGATTCGACGGCCGAACCGCTCGCTGCTGACTAGCACCTAACACCTCTCCTCGTGCCCGTCCTTACATATCGCGACGCCCTGAACCAGGCCCTCCGTGAGGAGATGCAACGGGACGACCGTGTCTTCCTCATGGGGGAAGAAGTCGGCGTGTATCAGGGTGCGTATAAAGTCTCTAAAGGCCTCCTCCAGGAATTCGGCGAGATGCGCGTCGTCGACACGCCGATCACGGAGCTCGGCTTCGCGG
>QHUV01000093.1 GCA_003222065.1 Gemmatimonadota bacterium
CGTTCGACGGCGAAGACGTCGGCGGCGAACAGATCATCGCCGAGGCGGAAGATCACGAGCTTGGTCGCTTCGCTATTCATGCTGTCTCCTCCACCGGCTCTGGAAGCTCGGCGATGGCCGGACGGTGCGCGGCAACCAGTGCATGCGCGTCGAGCAAGGCGATGAGATCGGTCGTGCGATGGACGATCCCAAGCAACGCTGCCTCTTTCGTGCGAGATCCGGGCGCTTCGCGTACCGTGCGCAGATCCACCGTCACCACATCGTCGACGTCGTCGGTCGCGATGGCGACGCGACGCTCTCCGCCGCAGAAGACCACGGCCGTTGTCGATTGGTCGCAGGCGACGCCGAGCGCGACCTGCGGCTCGAACACGGAGACGAGGGCGCCGCGCAGCGTGAAGACGCCGAGCATGGAGGGAAGCATTTCCGGCAACCGGTGCAGTGTCGGCATGTCGAGCGCTTCTTCGGTGGTGATCAGCTCGACCGCGAACAGCTCCCGCGCGATCCGAAAAACCAGCAATTGCGCGATTCCCGCACGCCTGCGCACCCGCTCGCGAAACGACAGCGCCTCCCCGACATCCGTCGCCCCATCGGCGACGGGCATCGCCGGGGCATTTACCGTGAGGGACGACGCGATCGAGGCCGCGAAGTCCTCGATCGACATGACTGCTCCTTCTTCGTCCGCGGAATTGGGTGTCATGGCAGAGCGGCGTGGTGGACGAGCGTGCTGCTTCCTGAGTATGACAGTCGGCCCTACTCAGGGGTCACGCGCCAACATGGCCACGATCGCCGGCGCGATTTCGCCGAGCGCCGCGACGCGATCCGCGCCGGCGATTTGGAGCGCGGCGTTAGGCATGCCGAAGATCGTGGAAGTCGAGCGGTCCTGGAGCACGGCACGTCCGCCGGCCTCGCGAATCGCGCGCGTCCCGTCGGCGCCGTCGCGACCCATGCCGGTGAGGACGACCGCGACCGCGTCCTGACCGAAGCGCTCCGCGACCGATCGAAACAGCGGATCCGCCGACGGGCGCACGCCCCAAATCGGCGCCGAATCGTCGAGCGCAATTGTCGTCGCACCCGACGTCCCTTCCAGCGCCATGTGGAGGCCGCCCGGCGCGAGATAGACGCGATCCTCGAGCACTGGCTCGCCCGCCTCCGCCTCTGACACCGGAAGCTTGCTCATCGCGTGCAGCCGCTGCGCGAGACTTTTCGTGAAGCCCGCCGGCATGTGCTGTACGACGAGGACCGCCGCACCGAGGGACCGTGGAAGGCTCGGCACGAGTTCGGCAAGCGCGCGCGGACCGCCGGTCGATGACGCGATGGCAACAACGCGCGTCGCGGCGATCCCCGTTGGCACGCCTCCGGGTACCAGCAAGGGCACTCTCATCTGCAGCGACGGCTTCGCCGGCGTGCCGCGTACCGGCAGGCGCGTAACGGCCAGCATGCGGACCCCCCGCACGTTGGCCTGGGCCGCGGCACGCAAGGCACTGAGCAGGCGATTCGTCACCTTGGCCAGATCGAGGCTTATCGGTCCGGAGGGCTTGCGCACGAAGTCCACGGCGCCGAGCTCCAGGGCACGGAGCGTGGCGTCATGACCCGAGTGGGTGGTCGCGGCGCTGAGCATGACGACCGGGCGCGGCGTCTCACTCATGATGTAGCCTAACGCTTGTAGCCCGTCGAGCTCCGGCATGTCGACGTCCATCGTCACCAGCTCTGGATCGAGGGTGTGCACTTTCTGCAGCGCGTCGAGTCCGTTGCGTGCCGTGCCGGCGACGCGGAATTCCCCCGAGCTCTCGAGAATCTGCGAGATCAAACGCCGCATGAACGCGCTGTCGTCGACGACCAGCACGGACGGCGGCGGCATCGTCGGCTGGTCACCCGTTGGCGCGACGCTAGAGGACACGATTGCCCTTCTTGAGCGATCGCACCTCGACCCGTCCGTCGTCCAGGTGGAAATGGACGCTCCGCCCGTGATCGCTGCCGACGTCCTCGGCGACGACCGGCACGCGATTCGCCTCGAGCGCCTGACGAGCGGCGGCGACGTTGCGATCGCCGATGTTGATGCCGCCCGCCGGCAACAGATTCGCGAACATGCTCGCGCCGCCGACGAGCTTCGCCCGCACCCGGCGCGCGTCGGCGCCGAGACGCGTCATCTCGGCGAGGAGCGTCACGACCGCCGACGCCGGAAACTTCGCCGGGTTGGACCGGTCCCGCGCCATCGACTCGCTCGGCAGGAGCGTGTGCGCGAGGCCGCCGATCCGCGTCCGCGGGTCATACAGCGCGATCGCGACGCAGGAGCCGAGGCCGATAGTGATGAGCGTTTGCTCATCGCGGCCGACCGCGTAGTCGGCGACCTTGACGCGGATCTCCGTCGTCGGATCGGCGTCGATCATGCGCGGCGGAAGACACGCTCGCGCGCGTCGAGAGCCGTGAAACGCGAGCGCACCGGACCGAGGAGTGTCTCGACCTTGCCGAGCACGAGGTAACCGCCCGGCGCCAAGACGTCGTGGAACCGCGCCAGCAGCCGTTCTTGGGTGTCGCGGTCGAAGTAGATGAGGACGTTGCGGCAGGTGATGAGCTGGTACCCACCGGGCGCCGTGGGGAACTCATCGAGCAGATCGCGCCGCGCGAAGCGGACCAGCCTTTTCGCCGCGGGCGCTATTGTGAACGGCGCCATCGCCGAGAAATAGCGCTCGCGCAGTTCCGCTGGCGTCTCCTCGAACCCGGCTTGCGGGAACTCCCCACGCTCCGCGGCGGTGAGGCTCGCGCGATCGATGTCCGTGCCCAGCACGTCGACGCGATCGACGCGGCCGAGCAAGCCGTGCAGCGCTGCATAACGATGGAAGAGAATCGCCAGCGAATAGGGCTCCTCACCGCTCGAACAGCCGGCCGCCCACACATGGATCGCCGTCTCGCTCTTCCAGAGCGCGGGAATGACATGCTCGGCGATCGCCTCGTACACCGACCAATTGCGGAAGAGCTTCGTGACGTTGATGGTCAAGGCGTCGAGCAGCCGCTCATATTCCGCCGCGTCGCTGTCGAGGACGCGCGCGTAATCAGCGTAGCTGTGGACTCCACGGGCACGCATACGCACGGCGATCCGCCGTCGCAAGCACTTTTCTTTGTAGCTCGCGCAGGCGAAGCCCCGATCGCGCGAGATCTTTTTCGTCAGCTCCTCGAACTCGCGATCCAGCTGCTCGGCGGTGGGCGGCGCCGCTTCCGCATGTGCCGGCTGGCGGCGGCTGATCATCCCAGCACCTGGCGTACCGACTCCAGGTTGGTGCGGACGATCGCGTTGTCCGGGTCGAGCTCGAGCGCCCGCTCCCAGCAGCGCACCGCTTCGTCGCGATCCTGCCGGCGAAAGCGGATGTTACCGAGCTTGAGATAGACGTCGCCGCCGATATCGGGGTTTGATTTCACGGCGCGCTGATACGCCTCGAACGCGTCGTCGTAGCGACCGACGCGGTAGAGCAAGTCGCCGAGATTTTTCTGCAGCTGCGCCAGACCCGGGTCCTCCTGGATTCCTTTCTCCAGAGTCGCCAATGCCTCGTCGAACTGTCCCTGCCGCTCGTGGACGACGGCGAGATTGTTGTGCAGCGCCGCCGCGTGCGGATGCGCGGCGAGACCCTCCGACAAGAGCTTGGTGGCGCGCTGATGATCACCGAGCAAGGCAGCGGTGAGCGCCGCATAGTGAAACCAGGGCGCCGTCGGCGGCCGATTCCCGAAGAGCGGGCGCGCCGCGCCTAACGCGCTGTCGGCGGAGACGACGTCACCGGCGAGCAGGGCGACGATTCCGGTCGATGTTTGCACGCGCGGATCCGCGGCGCCGCCGCGACGCGCCGCTTCCTCGAGCGCCGCCTGCGCTTCGGCGTAGCGCCCCTGGCGCTCCAGCACGTACGCGAGGTTGTGCAGCACGGCGTAACGAACACCGGGCTGGCCAGCGGCCTCCTTCAGCGTCGCCGTCGCCTCGGCCCACTTCCCCTGCCGGGCGAGCGCGACGCCGATGAAGAAGCGCGCCGACGCATCGGTGGCACGCAGCTCGAGCACGCGCCGCAGCTCGCGCAACGCTTCGTCGAGCATGCCGGTCTTATAGAACGCGACGCCGAGATTTCGGTGCTCTTCGACGCGCGTCTCTGACACCTGCGGATCGGCGTTGGCCTTGGTGCGGCCAACGCGATGGACGAAGCCGGCGGTTAGCAAACCATAAAGTGCCTTGCCCACCTCGAACTCGACGAGTCCTGATTCCTCGATGATGCCCTGCACGTCGCGCTGGCCGTCAATGAGCTCGAGCACGGTTCGTTGCTCCTCGGTGAGCTCGGCGTCGCTCGCCGTTAGGCGCGACTGGTCGGTCTCGAATACGAGGTCGAAGCTCGGGATCTTCTTCTCGACGAGATTCCACTCGTCCATGCGCCGAGCGCCCTCGAGGAGCAGCGACTCGGGATTGATCGAGACGAGCAGATCCTGCTCTTCCGGATGAACATCGGCCTCGAAGTTGAACGTCCCTTGCATCCAGGTGAAGAGGAAGTACACGGCTTCCTCGATCTGACGCCGGACGTATTGGTGCAGCTCCTCACGCGTCAGCGATCCGTGCTCCACCAGCAACTCGCCGATGCGCTTGTCGCGCCCCTTCGATTGTGCGGCGACCGCCGCCTCCAGTTGCTCCTGGGAAATCACGCTGTTCTTCACCAACAAGTCACCGAGACGGTCGCGGCGGTTCACGATCGACGCATAGCAGATGCGCCCCTTCTCGAAGAAGATGTAACCGAAGTTGCTGCGGTGTGTGACGGCGAGGCAACCGGTCTTCTTCCCCATGGCGAGGAGTTGCAGCACGTCCGGGAGGCTGGCCTCTTTGAGCGAGCCTTTAATGGCCATGGTACGCTCCGCTCATTTCAGCTCCTCCATCAATCGCGTCGACGGATCGGTCCACTCCCAGACGATCTTCTCGTCATCGAGGAAGAACGTGTCGGCGGCGGCGCGAACGGCAAGCGGCGTGGCGGGGCGTCCCGCGCTCGACGTTTCCGGATCCAGCTCGCCCCGCGCCACGGCGAGCGTGAGTGGCGCGCCGGCAACGTCCGCCGCGGCAACGAGTCGATTGACCGTCCCGATAATCTCGCGCACGCTCGCCGCGGGACGCTCGGCGAGATACGACAGCAGCTCCGCTCCGGGCTCGTGCTCGGTTGCCGCGAGATAGCGGGCGTAGAGGCGTTCCCGCAGCGCACGATCGGGCGATTGCATCTCGACGACGAGACCGCCCTCGAAGCGTGAGCGCAACCGGTCCTCGAGTCCGTCGAGGTCGCGCGGCGGGCGATCGCTGCAAAAGACGAGCTGCTTCCCCTCGGAGTGGAGCGCATTGAAGACGTGAAACAACTCTTCCTGCGTGCGCTCCTTGCCGGCGACGAACTGCACGTCGTCGATGAGGAGGGCGTCCGCGGAGCGGTAGCGCGCCCGCCAGCGCTCGACGGTCCCCTCTTGCATCGCCTCGATCAGCTCGTCCATGAACACTTGCGCGCTGACGCACGCGACCGCGCTCGCGCCGCCGCTCCCGTCGACGAGCTCATTGCCGATCGCGTTCATCAAGTGCGTCTTGCCGACGCCGCTCGGGCCGTGAATGAAAAGCGGGCTGTATCGCTTCCCCGGCTCGGCGACGATGTCGTCCGCCGCGCGGACGGCGAGCTGATTGCTCGAGGATACCTCGAAACCTTGTCGCGTGAACGCCGATGAGGGTCCGGGAGGCGGTGTCGCTCCCGCGAGCGCGCGATCGAGCAGAATCTCCGCGTCGCGCAACCGCTCCGGATCTCTGAATACCTCGTTGCCGCCTAACGCCGCATCGACGTCCGTCGCCTGCTGCTCGAGCGCCTTGAGACGCTCCACCGTCGCGCCGAAGCCGCGCAGGATCGCTTCCCAGTTCGCCGGCGGAGCGCTCTCCTGCAAGAGCCGCTCGAGCTGGTGGGTTCGATAGCCTTCGCCCGTCCAATACGCAATCGCTTCGGCGACACGCGCTTTCCAGGATTCCACGTGCTGAGCGACGGCAGACGCGATGTCGGTGAGGAAGCTCTGGAACTCGTTCACCTTCGGCGCGGAGGTTTGATCGCGTGACGCGCTCTTCGCCTCGGGCAGATCGCCGAGCACGGTGAGTACGTCCTCGGGTTTGATCTGCTCGCCGCCTAACGTTTGGAAGGCGATGAGCCGATTGAGCGCTCCTTGAAGCTCGCGGACATTGCGGAACTCGAGGCGCCCCAGCTCCTCGATGACGCCCGGCCAGAATTTGACGCCCCGCTCCTCGCATTTCGCGCGCATGATGGCGATCCGCGTCTCGAAGTCGGGCGTGCCGATGTCGACGATGAGGCCGCCGGCGAGTCGCGTGATCAATCGTTCATCGACGTCGGCGATCTCCGCCGGCGGACGGTCGCTCGACATCACGATCTGGCGGCCGCTCCCCTGCATCGCGTTGAGCAAACGCAAAAGCTCGGTCTGGGTCTCGCGGCGGCCGGTGAGAAACTGCATGTCGTCGATGAGGAGCACGTCCACCCGTTGGTAGCGCTGCTTGAAGCGCTCCCCTTCACCGCTCGCGATCGCCGCGCTGAGCTGCTCGACGAAATCGTCCAGGGAGACGTACTCGATATCGAGATTCGCTCCGCGACCAATTGCGTGGTTGCCGATCGCGCCCATCAGGTGTGTCTTCCCAAGGCCGGAACTGCTGTAAATGAAGAGCGGGTTGTACACCGCCCCTGGCGATTCGGCGACCGCCCGCGCCGCGGCGACGGCCAGCCGATTGGCCGAGCCGACGATGAAGTTGTCGAAGCGGTGGCGAGGATCGACTTGCATGCCTGGCCTATCTCACCGGCGTGCTCAATCGCTTGAGCACGAGCTCTGAGATACTGCGCAGCGTTTCGAACACGCCGGGCCCGTGCAGTGCGTCGGCGCCGAATTCGGGGACGCCCCGGAAGTTCAACGCGTCGTTCAATT
>QHUV01000665.1 GCA_003222065.1 Gemmatimonadota bacterium
TCGCGCCAAGTACTACGGCCTAACGAGGGCCGGCCGGCGCGCCGTTGGTGACGAGGCGGCCAGTTGGCGCCGGTACGTCGAGGCCGTCGAGTTGATTCTACAAGTCAGCTGACGCCCGGAGTCTCATGGGCGCGGTCAAGGGTTTCGGCGCGCGGCTGCGCGCCTTGGTGCATCGCGGCGCCGCTGAGCGCGAGCTCGACGAAGAATTGCGCTTTCACCTCGACATGGAAACGGAGAAGAACGTGCGCACCGGAATGAATCCCAGCGACGCGCGCCGCCGCGCGCTGCGCGACTTCGGCGGCGTCGAGGTAACCAAGGAGGCGCATCGCGACGTGCGCGGCCGCTGGCTCGAGGAGCTCGCCGCCGATACTCGTTATGCGTTGCGCACGCTGCGACGCGCGCCGGTGCTCGCGACCGCTGCCATTCTCACTCTCGCGCTCGGCGTCGGCGCGAACACGACCATTTTCTCGGCGGTGAACGCGGTGATTCTCCAACCGCTTCCATTCGCCCAGCCGGAGCGGCTCGTTATGCTCTGGGAGGAAAATCCCGAGAAGGGTTGGCATCAGCAACTGGTCGCGCCCGCCAACGCGCTCGATTGGAAGGATCAGGTGCGCGCGTTCCGCGACGTCGCGCTGTACATGGACGGGGCTCACGCGACGCTCACCCGCGAAGGCGCGCCGCAGATTCTCAAGGCCACGTATGTCACCGGTAACTTCTTCGATCTTCTCGGCGTGCGCGCGCAACTCGGCCGCTCGCTGCTTCCGAACGAGACATGGTCGTCGACCGGCCTCGCGCACACCATCGTGATCTCGGATCGCTTTTGGCGTCAGCGGTTCGCCGCCGATCCACGTATCGTCGGCCGGACCGTGCGGATCGATGGCCAGCCGAACGAGATCGTTGGCGTCGCCCCAGCTGGCTTCTCGTTTCCCTCCGAGGGGATCGACATCTGGCAACCGACGGCGTGGACGCCTGACACACGAGGGCAAGACTTCTTCCGTCGCGCCCATTTTCTCCGCGCCATTGCGCGCCTGTCTCCGGGTGCGTCGCTCGCGACTGCCGACGCGGAGCTGCAGACCGTCGCCGGTCGGCTCAAGCTTTTGTATCCGGGCACGAACAAGTACATGGGCGCTGGTCTGACGTCGCTGCACAAGTTCCTCGTCGGGGACACGCGGCTCCCCTTGCTCGTGCTCCTCGCCGCGGTGGCGCTACTGCTACTCATCGCCTGCGCGAACGTCGGGAACTTGCTCCTCGTCCGCGCCGCCGGCCGCGAGCGCGAGGCGGCGCTCCGCCTAACGCTTGGCGCCGGACGCGCGCGCCTCGTCAGGCAGGCGCTCACGGAGAGTCTCGTCCTCTCGGTGCTCGGCGGCGTCGCCGGTGTCGCGCTCGGCGTTGCCGGGACTCACATACTCGAGGCACTTCAACCCGCCGGGATGCTGCGCGTGTCTCACTTCGTTGTCGACTGGACGGTCCTCGCCTATGTCCTCGCCATTGTTGCGGGAAGCGGACTGCTCTTTGGTACCGCGCCGGCGCTCTGGAGCGGCCGTCGCAGCCCGGCGGAATCACTCAAGGAAGGCGGGCGCGGTGGCGAAACTCGCCGCATGCGGCGGTGGACGGAGATGCTCGTCATCGGCGAGGTCGCGCTCGCTGTCGTGTTGACGTTAGGCGCCGGTCTCCTTGTGGCCGCCACTGTCAGGCACGGGCTACACGAGCGACTTCGTCATCTACGGTCGTCCGGCGGGGGAGTATTACACCGAGATCACTCATCGGGGCATCACGCCAGAGTATTTCCGCGTCATGCACGTGCCCATGCGACGGGGCCGCGCCTTCACCCCCGCCGACCGGCGCGGTGCGCCGCCCGTTGTCATCATCAACGAGCAGGTCGCCCAAAAATACTTCAAGGCCCAGAATCCGATCGGGCAGCGCATCACCTTCGACAAGGTGCCTAACGATTCATCGGTATGGGCGACGATCGTGGGTGTCGCCGGCGGTGAGCATCAGCAGGCCCTCTCGGTGGAACCGCTTACCGAAGTCTTTGCGCCATTCGCGCAAGAGGTGCCATCGGGCGCGAGACTCCTGACGCGCGTCGCCGGCGACGCCGAGTCGATCGGACCGGCGATCCGGCACGTCGTCTCCGAGATGGATTCCGACGTCCCCATCTCCGAGATGCGCTCGATGGACGCGATCCGCGACACGTCGCTCGCCCGTGAGCGTTTTCTCATGACGATGCTCGTGCTCTTCGCGGGCGTCGGCCTGCTCCTCGCCGTCATCGGTGTCTATGGAGTGCTCGCCCAAGTCGCGCGCCGGCGAACGCGCGAGATGGGCATCCGCATCGCGCTCGGCGCGCCGGCCGGAAGCGTTCGCTGGCTCGTCGTGCGCCACGGACTCGCGATGGTTAGTGCTGGCATCGCGATCGGGATTTCCGCCGCCGCGATCGCGACGCGCGGCCTCAGTGCCCTTCTCTATCACGTGGCCCCGGCTGACCCAATGACTTTCGTCGCCGTCCCGGCAATCCTAGCGCTCACCGGCGTCGCAGCGGCATGGATTCCCGCCCTTCAAGCCAGCCGCGCCGATCCCGCGATCGCCTTACGATCTGAATAGAGTTGCTGCGAGCGCGAGCGAGCGGCAGTCTCATCCATTCCGATGGTGGCGTGACTCTTCCATTAGGTGCTCGGCAGGAACTGACTGCTGACGCACGCAATGACGCATCGAAAGATCAAGGATGGAGCGGGTCGGGCGTGGGATGTGTGGGAGGTCTATCCTTCGGCTGTCGAGCAGCGCATGAGCGGGGAACATCCCTCCGTGCCGCCCGGCGATGCGCCACGCGGCCGGCGCGAGGTGCGCATTCTCGTCCCTACGGCGCTCCAACAAGGCTGGCTGGCTTTTCAGTCTGGCGTCGACCGTCGACGACTCGCTCCAATTCCCGTGAACTGGATCGACCTCGGCGAGGAGGAACTCATCAACCTGCTCGGCCGCGCCGATCGCCTCACGGAAACCGACGCCAAGTAGCGCTTAGAATCGCGCCTCGACGTACATGTCCACGCGCCAGCGCTTCTGCGGATAGAGCCCGCGAGCGACGTCGAACCGGAAAAGACCGTCCATGATCGAGGAACCGATACCAACGCCGCTCATTGGACGTCCGATCTGGTTCTTGTACAGCGAATCGCGGTTGCCCGTCCAGCCGATGTCAGCGAACAACGACGGCCGATAGCCGCCCGCGTCGTACGCGAGCTCGGTGCGCGTGAGCCAGTACGCATTGCCACTTTGCGCCGTATCGGGTCGCTCGCCGCGAATCGTCTGCGCGCCGCCGAGGTACCAGAGCCGCTGCGTCGGGACTGTTCCCGCCGACGTGCCACCCGACAGCGTGAGCGCGCCGATGAGCTGCGACGGTAGCCCATGCGACACGGTGATGTCGGCGCCGCCGCGCACATAACGATTCCAGAGCGAATCGCGACGCGAGAGCGCCGTCGCTGCTTCCAATCGGGCGTCCGTCAGGAGGCGTAGTCCG
>QHUV01000666.1 GCA_003222065.1 Gemmatimonadota bacterium
ACGGCTCCGGTTCATCCCTCACTTCGTTAGGCAACGGTGGTACGATCGCGCCGAGGCGATCGATCGTGGAACTGCGCGCGCGGCGGCGCAGCAGGCGCAGTACCGCCGCGACGTAGCGATCGTCGGCCAACTCTTTCGCGCCGGCGTGCCCATCCTCGCCGGCACGGACGAGCTGAACCCGTATTGCCTCCCGGGCTTCAGCTTACACGACGAGCTGGCGCGTTTGGTCGATGCCGGCCTCACTCCGCTGGGTGCGCTGCAGGCAGCAACGCTCAATCCCGCGCGCTTCCTGCACGCCACAGATTCACTGGGCACCGTGACCGCCGGGAAGGTCGCCGACCTCGTGCTTCTCGACGCCGATCCGTTGGCCGACATTCGCAACGTGTCGCGCATTGCTGCCGTCGTCGTCAACGGCAGGTTGATCGATCCGGCCGAGCGTGAGCGTTTGCTCAACGATGCAGCCCACGCTGATGGGCCAGCCGGCCGCCGTGCTGGGCCGGGTCAAGTCCGTCGTCGCCGGCCATAAATGAACCTGCGGTTCATCCCTACGGCAGCCATATCAACCCGCCACTCAGGGCTTTCACCTGGGCATCGAGCTTCTGCTTCTCCGCATCGAGTTTGCCTCTTGCATCGGCGACGCGTCGGTCGGCTTCGATGCGCAGTTCGACGATCCGCGCCCTGACCGGTGCGGCCTTTTCGTCGACGAGGCTGTCGACCCGCGCGCGGACCTTCGATTCGGCGGCCGCGACCTGCGCGCCGACCACACTGCGGAGTTGATCGGCGACAACACGATCGAGATTGGAGCTGATCGTCAGCTTTGGCGACCGCACCGCACCCGTCAACTGCGCGTTCAGCTGCAGCCCAGACACGCCAGTGAGAACCCGCGCAACGAGCGTCTCGATCGAGTTCAACCGCCGCGTGGCGAGCGAGTCAGCCACCCACATCAACTTGCCAGATACGATCGTCCACCGGGCCGAGAGCTGGTCGCCGTCGAGCGTTAGGCGCATGTCGCTCATGCCACGTCCCGGATTGGCGCGGTACGGTAGGCCGGGGATCGGAAAATCCGGAAGCTCGACGCCTGCCGCCTGCACGGTGATGACGTCGCGCAGCCGCGCGCCGGCATGATCGAGATTGCCCGTTATGCGCAGCGAATCGACAGCGCTGCCGGTCGTGCTCCGGCGGATGGCGAAGAGCGTCGGCCGGCCAACGAGCGCGGGCTCGCTGGTCACGTCCGTGACGGCCGCGACGTACTTCCCTCGTGCCGGACCGTCGATCACCGTAACGTCGACGTCGGCGCGGCGCAGCAGGAATCGGGGATATGCTTGCGGCGCCACGAAGTGCACCGTCGTTCCCGCCGCGCGTAGACGTGCCGGACCGTCCGACTGCTTCGGCACGAGACCCGGAGGCATGTATTGACGAGCAAGGGTGGTCCAGTATAGCGCTTGCTGAACCTTGTCGATGGTGACCTTCCCGAAGAGCGCGGCACCGACGTCCGGTGCGTCGAACGAGGGCAGCTTGATGAGCTTTCGCGCAAAGGCATAGTCGCTCTTGCGCGCTTCGTCGACCGATCGCAGTGCGCCCTGCAGACTGTCGATCGCGACGCGGGCGCTCGCGGCGAGCGTTTCTACACGGCGCCGGAGCGAATCGACCCTCGTCGCGGTGCGACGGACGTCGGTAACGGCGGTCCGCGCACCGGCGATGCCGAGCGTCCGCACAT
>QHUV01000669.1 GCA_003222065.1 Gemmatimonadota bacterium
TCGAGCGCGAGTACAACCACTTCAGCGCCTTCACCACCTTCGAGTGCGGCAATCTTTCCCTCGAATCTTCCTCCCTGCGACGGGCTGAGAACGTTCGCCCACTCTCCAACAAACCGCCTCCAATCACCGGGGGACCGCAGGGGACGGTCCCCCGGTGACGATACTTGGAGCTCATAGTTCTCCGATACCAAAGTGCTGCCGTCCAACTTCGCTTCGACCGCGCGTGAAACGATCGCGCAGTCGTTAACAGCCACCCGATTGCCATCGCGTCGATCGATGCGAACCTCGATCAACGGACGACCGCGCGTACCTCCGCGTCGAAGCTCTACAAACTCGTAGCCAGATGCCTCAACTTCCTGGCGAACAACGGTTTCCAGCTCATCGCTCATGTGGCGTCGAGGAAGGTTAGCGGAACAAAAAAATGTGGGGAGCATCCCCCACATTCGTCCCGCGGCCCCAAGTGCCGCGCGTGAACACGTAAGCTAGGTCACGCGTGGAGGCCCGTCAAGTTGAAGCAAGATCGTCGGCTACGCTGCTCGAGCGACGGAATCGGCCATGATAACGGCGATTTGACGACCAGCGTCGCCGGCGCGATGAGAGAACAATCGCTCGTTGTCACAACGCGTGCAGAGTGTGCTCGTCGAGATGTGGCGCACGCCCGCCTCGCGCGCGTGCACAGCGATCATATCGCGAAGGTCGACGCGCGTAGCGGTGCCTGACGAGGCGCCTCCCGTGAGCTCACGAAACACGTCAGACCCAACCTCGTAGCACTTGCCGCAGATCGCTGGGCCAAGATGGATGCGTAAGTCGCCGGCGGCGAAGCCGCGCTGTGCGAGTGCCTCGATTCCCCGCCGGATGATTCGTGCGGCCGTTCCGCGCCAACCCGAGTGCAGGAGGGCGACCGCGCCT
>QHUV01000668.1 GCA_003222065.1 Gemmatimonadota bacterium
AAGCGCCTTGACGAAGAGCGCGTCCGCGCGACTGAGAATCAATCGCGGTCCCTTCGGCGTCTCCTCCACCCGCTTGAGGACGGCGCGGATTGGCTCGCCCTGATGGAAATGCTCGCGGTGGTTTTGTTCGCGATACGGAATGATTGCCTCCGCCTCGCGGAATTTGTTGAGCATCACCACGAGCTTGCCGCGCTCGATCTGCTGGATCTCGCCGGACAACAGATCGCCCACGCGCGTCGCGAACTCATCGCGGATGCGCGTGCGCTCACCTTCGCGAACGCGTTGAATGATGCGTTGCTTCGCCGCCTGTACGGCGGCGCGACCAAAGACCGCGAAGTCGATCGGTTCCTCGAGCACGTCACCGACTTGGAACCCTTCGTCATAACTTCGCGCGTCGTCGACGGCGATCTGACGGCTCGAGTC
>QHUV01000667.1 GCA_003222065.1 Gemmatimonadota bacterium
GATCGGCTTCGGTGGGGGCAATGCCCGGGAGCTTTAGTAAATCCTCACGCTCGAGATCTATGATGTCGTTCAACGTTCGGTAGCCGGCTTCCTCAAGCACGGCGACGGTCGCCGGCGGCAAGCCCTGAATGTCGGAGAGGCGCACGTCCGCCATCTCGTCCGACTCCTCCGGGAGCGGCGCAAAGAGCGGCGAGTCCGTACCGCGCTCGAGCCACTCACGACTCGAATAGAGATCGATCTTCCAGCCGGTGAGCTCTGACGCGAGTCGTACGTTCTGACCGTTGCGGCCGATCGCAAGCGAGAGTTGGTCCTCATCGACGACGGCCTGAATGGTCTTGGTCGACGGATCGCTGAAGACACGGGCGACCTTTGCCGGCGCGAGCGCGAGCTTCGCGAACCGCTCCGGATCCGGCGACCAGGGAACAATGTCG
>QHUV01000670.1 GCA_003222065.1 Gemmatimonadota bacterium
TACCGCGCGGTGAATCTGCGCTTCGCGCACGCGGTGGCGGACGAAGCAGAACGGTGTACCGGCCGAGCCATGGCGTGGATTCAGGACTATCACTTCGCGCTGGCGTCGGAGTTTCTGCGCGCGATGCGACCGTCGCTGTTCATTCACCAATTCTGGCACATCCCGTTTCCGCCGCCTGATATTTTGCGCCTGCTACCGACGGGCACGCATGAGTCGCTCCTTCGCGGGATGCTCGGCAACGACCTGGTTGAATTCCAGATCGACCGCTACGCCGAGAACTTCATGGATTGCGTCGAGCAATTCATCCCCGAGGCGCGCGTCGACCCCGTTAGGCAAACGATCACGTTTCGCGATCGCGTCATTCATGTCGGGGCGTTCGCGATCAGCATCGACGTCGAGCGATACGAGGCGATGGCGAGGTGCGACGAGGCGACGCAGCGCGTCCGCATACTGCGCGATCGCTACGCGCGCGGTGGGCGCCAACTCGGTGTGTGCGTCGATCGCATCGACTACACCAAAGGAATTCCCGAACGACTGCGAGCCCTCGACACGCTCTGGGCGGAATCGCCGGAGTTGCGCGGGCGATTCACCTTCATCTTTGTCGCGACGCCTTCGCGCTCGAACGTGCCCGCTTACAACACGCTGGAGCGGGACGTGGTCGACACGACGATCGCCGTGAACAAACGCTACGGCACGCGCGATTGGACGCCGATTGTCTTGATCAACGAGAACGTCGACGCGGATTTGCTTGCCGCCGTTTATCGAGCGGGAGATCTTTGCATCGTGTCCTCGCTCCAGGACGGGATGAACCTCGTCGCGAAGGAATTCGTCGCCTGTCAGGTGGACGAGCGCGGCGTCCTGATGTTGAGTCGGTTTACCGGCTCGGCCGAGGAGATCGAAGGCGCGTGCCTGATCAATCCATTCAACGTCGACGGATTCGTGAGCGCGATTCGTACGTCGCTCGACATGTCGCCTGACGAGCGCCGGCGCCGCATGCGCCGGATGCGCCGGCAGCTCCACAACTCGACGATCTTCGATTGGCTCGACTCGATTCTCGCGCGCGCCACGGCCATCATGTCGCAACAGCACGTGACGGTGTGAGCGGCGAGTCACGGGCCGGTGGGATCACGGCCGTCTCTCGTCAGGCGCCGCCGCGGCCGGCGCTCCCACCGAACGCGGAGCTGGCGCGCCGCCTATCTGACTCGCCGCTGCTCATTGCGCTCGACATCGACGGGACGCTGGCACCGATCGCATCGCGGCCCGAGGCCGCCGCTGTGCCGGAGGAGACACGCCGCGTACTAGAACGACTGACGCGCCTCCCCGCGGTCCATCTCGCATTCGTAACCGGTCGGGCCGCGCACGATGGTCGACGCATCGTGAACGTGGCCGGGGGCTGGACGATCGGCAATCACGGCATGGAGCTGATCGATCCGAAT
>QHUV01000671.1 GCA_003222065.1 Gemmatimonadota bacterium
GCGTTGATGGCCGAAACGAAGAAGCGGTTCGAGGAAGCAACCGGTGGCGTCATCCTCGAGGGCTATTCGCTCACAGAAGCGCAGATGGCGGTCGTCGCCAATCCGGCGCGGGGTGAAAAGAAGCTCGGCTCGGTCGGCATGCCTCTCCCCGACGTGCGGCTGCGCATCGTCGACGCGGTAGCCGGAACGACGACAATGCCGAGCGCCGAGGCCGGCGAGATCGTGCTCAGCTCAAGGCGCTTTGCCGCGAGCGCCTCGCACCGTACAAGGCACCCTCGGAGTACGAGTTCGTGAACGATCTGCCGAAGACGCAAGTCGGCAAGGTTCTTCGACGCGCTTTGAAGGAGCGAGATCTGGCGAGAGTCGATTCGTAATCTGAATCAGCGCGCCTTTCACTCACGCGCATACGTACCGACCACACGCGTCGCGGCGGCCTCTCGTCGAACATCGCCGAGTGCCTCGCCCAGTCGTGGGTCATGCGCGAGGTGCTCGAACTCGAGCACGAAGCGGTACGTCCATGGCTCTCCCGTCGGACGTGACTCGATTTTCGTGAGGTTCAGCTCACGCTCGGAGAGCGGCCGGAGGACGTGCACGAGCGCACCCGGCCGATTGTCCACCTCGAGCATGAGGATCGTTTTCGCTCGCGCGCCGGGCCCGAGCTTCGCCGGCTCCCGCATAACGACTACGAAGCGTGTCTGATTGTCGTCGCGATCCTCCACGTTCTCGGCGAGCATCGTGAGATCGTACCGCGTCGCGGCGACGCGACTCGCCAGAGCGCCTCGCGAGAGATCACCCGCGTGCGCCACCTCCCGTGCCGCCCCGGCCGTGTCGTAGGCGGCGCGCGCCTCGATCGACGGGTGCCGAGTGAACCACGCCGCGCACTGCGCGAGCGCGATGGGGTGACTCTCGACCGACCGAAGCGTCTCGAGCGACGCGCCGGCGGAAGCCATCACGCAGTGATGAATCGGTATCGCTACCTCGCGCACGACGTGAAGTGTCGGCTCGGCCAGGATCGCGTCGTACGAAGCAGGTACGCTGCCGGCGAGCGTGTTTTCGACGGGTAGGACGCCGGCATCGGCCGCGCCGCCAGCGACGAGCCGGGCCACATCGCGATTCTCGCGACAAGGCACCGGCTCTTCATCAGCCCCGAACGCCCGTTGAATCGCCTCTTCGCTGAAGGCGCCCAGCTCACCCTGGAAAGCGATTCGAGCCAACCGATCACTACCGGGCGACGTTCGCGATCTCCCGCACCTCGGAAGCGAGCATGCGCACTTTCGCTCCGTCGCTCGAGCCACCGGCCTCGCTCTCGAGCTGCGTCGCGAGCTGCGTCAGCGCATTCCGCCGCGCCATGCCCGAAGCCTGCTCGGCCGCCGTCAACGATTGCCTAACGGCTGAGATCCGATCCGTCGTTAGGCCGCTCGACCGCTCGAGCTGATCGACGAACGCACGGGCGACGACAAGGCTCGCCGGCCAAACGAGCTTTTGCTGATCCTGTACGTTCAGCTCGTTGAAGTGCACGAGCTTCGCGGCGTCGATCTCGTTCTGCGACAGCAGACCGCCCGGCAAGAGCTCGAAGACGTCGAGGCCACGCGCGATCTCCGAGCTGTAGATGTAGCCATTGTACCAGTATGCCGACCACGAGCCGCCCACGTACATCTTCGTCGCGTCGATCGGGCCGCGATCGAAGTAGGCGATCTCCCTCGGACGCGCTGGATCGGTAAACTCGAACACTGACACGCCCCCCTGATACCAGCCTTGCGCCATGATGTCGCGGCCCGGCACCGGAATCAGCGACCCGTTATGCGCGACACAATTCTCCTGCGACGTTTGCGGCGCTGGCAGCTTGTAGTAGCCCCGGAACGTCATCTGGTCGTTGGTGAGCGTGAAGATCGCGTCCGCGCCCCACTCCGGCTTGTCGGTCGCGCGGCAGCGCGGCTGCGTGCCGCCGCCCCACTCATCGGTGAACAACATCTTCGTCCCGTCGTTGTTGAAGCTCGCCGAATGCCAGAACGAAAAATTCGAATCGGCGACGGCGCTCAGACGTTTCGGGCGCGCCGGATCGCGAATGTC
>QHUV01000672.1 GCA_003222065.1 Gemmatimonadota bacterium
GAGCCTAACGGCGACGACTGGTTTCACGTGCGCGTCGTCGTCGAGAAGCCGAAGGTGAGCGTCTATGTGAATGGGCGGGCCGAGCCGGCCCTCGTTGTCGACGAGTTGAGCGAGCGAACGCACGGCGCGGTCGGCGTGTGGGTTGGCGAAGGCTCTGGCGGCGCGTTCACCAATCTGCGGGTTACGCGAAGGCCCTAGGCCAAACGGCCAGCAAATCAAGCTTTCGGTTGCCGCTCCGCTTTCTCTGCCGCCCACTGGAAGCATAACTCGTAGCCATCCGGGTCGAGCAGGTAGAGCTGCTTCATACCGTACGGCGCGACTTTTGGCGGTTGGTGCGCGACACCCTTCTCTCGCAAGTACGTGTACGCCCCCTCAACGTCCGGGCACGAGAAGAAAAGGCATGTCTCACGATGAGCGGCGATTCGCGCCGCATCCGGTGAGGGCGGACGCTCGTCCGCCTCGTACGCCGTGTTGAGCATCAGCTGAACTCCGTTGAGCTCGAGGAGCACCCAATCGTTGTTTGGCACGGGGTTCCCGTCCGTGCCGACGATCTCAAAGCCCAGCACATCACGGTAGTAGGCGATGGATGTCGGCATATCGAACACGTTCAACAACGGAGCCATCCCACGGACATCGATTGCCATTCAGTCCTCCCTCCAATGAGCGGCGCAGGTAGTCGATTTACCAGACGATGCAGTTGCATTCGACGCTGCGCACTCGACAGGCTGGCGTGAATTGCCTGATTCCGCAACACGGCAACAGTAAACGGACCTGACCGTGCGGCGAGTGGCAGCGGTCGCGCTCGAAAACCCTTGGTGGTCGAGGCGGCAGCGACCGACCCCTTGCGCACCAACGAGGGCCTTTGCACCATACACGCGGCGACTGATCCGCGCCTAACCTCTTCGGCCTTCCCCCAGCGAAGGTCCTCGTGAGGCAAAGGGGGGCAGACTCCCGGATCGGCATCGAGGGGACC
>QHUV01000659.1 GCA_003222065.1 Gemmatimonadota bacterium
AAGAGCCATGTCTTATGAGAATATCGAATATTCCCGGAGTGAAATCCATCGGGCCGGCGAGCATGCGCGTGAAGAACAGAATCGTCTCGTGTTCCGGCGGATTTCCTCCTTCGCCGCCCCACGCATTGTATTCCTGACCGCGCGCGCCCTCACGGCTCAGCATGTTCGGCCAGGTCCGACGTTCCCCCGTGTCGTGAATCGGCTCGTGAACGTCGACGGCAATCCCGTGTCTGGCCGCCGTCTCCACGACCCGGCGATAGTGACGCACCATGTACTGCCCGGTGTGGGCGTGGCCTTCGGGCGTCTTGTCGTTCACGTAACCGGTCTTGATGGCGTGCACGCCGAGACGTTCATACAGCGCGAAGGCGCTGTCGAGCTGACGCTCGTAATTGTCGATGCCCATCGCCGTCTCGTTATGCACGATGAGCGCGACACCTTTGGACTTCGCGTACGCGGCGACGACGGGCAGGTTGTAATCCGGATAGGGTTGGGTAAACGAGAATCCATTTCGGTTCGCGATCCAATCGCCGTCCCAGCCGAGGTTCCATCCCTCGACGAGCGTCCCGCGCAGGCTGTTGGCGGCCGCGAAATCGATGTAGCGCTCGGCGTTCGCCGTCGTCGCGCCGTGCTTCGGTCCCTGACCCCAGGTGTAGACGTTGATGTGCATGCCCCACCAGATGCCGTCGTACTTCATCGGCGCAATCCAACTCGTGTTCTGAATCCGGCTCGGTGGGTTGAGCTTGAGGCCCAGCACTGAGGGCGCGAGGTCCTCGACGCGGTCGGCGAGTTGGATGGTGCGCCAGGGGGTGACGAACGGCGCGCGTCCGCGGACTTTCACGCCGTCGGCCCAGGGCGCGAGCGCCGCGCGTAGGGTGCGACTCTCGAACCTTCCCGCGAGATTGAGTCCCGCGTAGTCGACAAGGTTGGCTTCGTGGATGACCGCGACGACGCCATTCTGCAGCTCGAGGGTGAGCGGAGTTTGCACCGTGTCGAGGTTGCTCACCGGCGACGCGGAGAACAGGTCCTCGTAGCGATCGGGACGCGGTACGTTGGCGTGAATCCACCAGGCGCGGGCATCGTCGGCGATGGCGAACTCGGTGAGCTCGTCCGTCATCTCGAAATCGCCAAGGCCGGCATCGCCCACCTCGTAGCGGAAGCCGATGCCGTCGTCGAAGGCGCGGACGGCAATGGTGAACTGCCGGTGCGCCGCGGTGGTCTCGACGAGCTGGATGCGCAACTCGTTGTAGTGCTCGCGCACGCGTGACACCTCGCCCCATGGCAGGCTCCACGTCGTGTCGACTGTGTTGCGGCTGCTCGATTCCATCCGGACACTGTCGCCTAACGCGCGCAGGCCGCGGAAAGCGAAGCCGAGCCGCGATGGAAGAATGACGTGCTTGCCGGAGCGATCGACGCTGTAGTAGGCCGCGCCGTCGCGCGTCCCGATCGACACCTCGTTCCGGCCGTCGGGAGACGAAACACGGAGAGGCGCCTGCGCATGCGCAACGTTCACACTCGCGATGACAAAAAAGATACAAAGCGTCTGAATGCTTCTGCTTGGACGGATCACGGGACGGGAGGGTAGAAAGCCGTGGCGAAAAGCGGAATTGATGATTTGTTCAACGAATGGCGAATGCGGAACTTGCTCGGCACGAGCGGGCCTCATGAATCAACTCTTCGACGGAGCTTGTGTATGATGGCCGCATTGCATCGGCGTTTGCGTGATAGTGGTCGGCAGTTCCCGAGCCCAACTTCTCCGTCCGTGCCGCCCATGAAAACCCTGATTCTTTCTTGCCTATTTATCGTCGGGTGCGCCTCGGCGGGCGTCAATCGGCCGGATGAGGCGGCGGTCGCCTCG
>QHUV01000094.1 GCA_003222065.1 Gemmatimonadota bacterium
TGCGCCGCCGGTTGTAAATACTATTTCGAACATGCCGAGGCGTTTCTCGGCGACGAGCTGGTCGACGTGGAGGGCGAAACAGGATATGTCGCCTTTCCGCCGCTTGGTGTCGTGCTCGCGATCATGCCATGGAACTTTCCCTTTTGGCAGGTGATCCGCTTCGCGGCGCCGGCGCTCTGCGCGGGGAATGTCGGCCTTCTCAAGCATGCGTCGAATGTCCCGCAGTGTGCCGTCGCGCTGGAAGAGCTGTTCCGCGACGCCGGCGCGCCGGACGGCGTGTTTCAGACACTTCTCATCGGCTCCGACGCCATTCCGCGGATTCTCGACGACGAGCGTGTTGCCGCCGTGACGCTCACCGGCAGCGAGCGCGCCGGCCAGGACGTGGCGGCGCGCGCCGGAAGACAACTCAAGAAGACCGTGCTCGAGTTAGGCGGCAGCGATCCATTCATCGTTATGCCCAGCGCCGACCTCGAACGTGCCGCGACCACGGCGGTCAAGGCACGGATGATCAACAACGGTCAGTCATGCATTGCCGCGAAGCGCTTCGTTGTTCACGAAGCTGTGTTCGAGGAGTTCTGTGAGCTCTACGTTGAGCTCACGCGCTCGCTCGTCGTCGGCGATCCGATGGACGACGGCACCGAGATCGGACCGTTGGCCACGGAACAAATCCGTGATGATCTCGACGCACAAGTAAAAGAGACGGTTCGTCGCGGTGGACGGGTCTTGACCGGTGGCAAAGTGCGACCAGGCGCCGGCTACTACTATGAGCCGACCGTTCTCATCGACGTGTCAGAGGATTCGCCCGCCTATCGAGACGAGGTGTTCGGACCCGTCGCCACACTCATTCGCGCGCGCGACGCCGGCGATGCAATCCGTATTGCGAACGGGACGCGCTTTGGTCTCGGCGCCAGCGCGTGGACCACCGAGGGCGCCGAAGCGCGCCGCTTCACCGTGGAGCTCCAGGCCGGCAGCGTGTTCATCAACGCAATGGTCGCATCAGATCCTCGCTTCCCGTTCGGTGGCGTGAAGGCGAGTGGTTATGGGCGCGAGTTGAGCGCGTTTGGTCTGCGGGAGTTCGTGAACATCAAGACGGTACGAATTGCCGAGAATGGGAAGGCTGGTGGCGCGCTGACGGAGTAGAGGACTACTGGAGAGCGTAACTGCGCTCTCAGGCGCTCTTTAAAGCAATCCGCACCGTCGTTCCCTTCCCGACGTTGCTCTCGACGGCGATCGTGCCGCCCCAGCCGTCGATGATTTGACGGCTGATGGCGAGACCGAGGCCGCTGCCACTCGTGCGCGTCGAGAAGTGCGGCTCGAAGATGCGCGGCAACACATCGCCGGGGATGCCGTGGCCGTCGTCGCGGACGACGATCGCCACCCGCGGCTCGGCTCGACTATTCTCGTTTTCTTCCGGTCGCGTACCGTTTGTCGTCACGGAAACCGAGACCTCGCGCGCGCCGGCGAGTCGAGCGTTCTCGAACACGTTGAGGAGGACTTCGCGGAGCTCTTCACCGAGCGCCAGCGCCGCGACGGGGCCGTCGGCGCCCTCGAGCTGCCAGCGGACCGTATCCTGGCCACCGCTGCTCTCAGCCATGGACTCGAGGCCGACGACATCTCGCACGACGGCCGCAACGTCCGTCGGCTCGGCCGGTCGTCGCTCGTTAGGCGCGGACCCGTACCGGCTGAAGGCGCGCGCGATCTCGTCGAGCCGGTCGATCTCGGCGAGAATCCGATTCACGTTCTGCTCGAGCACCCGATCGAAGTCCACACGCCGGTCGGCGCGGGCGCGGCGTAGATGCTGCACGCCAAGGCGGATCGGCGTCAGTGGATTCTTGATCTCGTGCGCGATCTGACGTGCCATTTCGCCCCACGCGAGCACGCGTTGGGCTCGGGCAAGTTGCGTGATGTCATCGAGAGTGATGACGACCGCGTCGGCGAGCGGCGTTAGGCGAACGCGCAGCTCCTGCTCTCCGCCGCGCCGCGTCAACTCGAACGCGAAGTCCTCCCCACCGGCGAGAACACGCGAGACGGCATCGCTCACCTCGGGGGGCGCGACGGCGGCGAAGTTCGTGCCCGGTGGCAGACGCGCATCGAGCAAATCGTCGGCGCGCGGATTGGCGAGAAGGACAAGACCATGCGCGTCAACGGCGACGACGCCACTGGCGACGTTGCGGAGGATCGCCGCCAACCGCCGCTGCGTCTCCTCCAACGCTGAACGGCTGGCGTTCAGGTCCGACGCCATGCGGCGGAATGCCGTGAACACCGGCCGAAATTCAACCGTCGGCTCAGCGTCCAGCGGCGGGAGACGCTCACCGGCGGCCAGTGCGAGCGCCGCGGTCCGCAGACTACCGATCGGGCGCGCCAACTGGCGGGCGGCGATCCCGCTCAGCCACAACGCGGCGACGGCCCCGACAACCGTCGCGAAAAGTACGAATACGCTCAAGTCGTCGCGCCCGAGTCCAAGTGTCACCTCTTCGGGCCCAGCGGGCGCGGCGATGACGAGATCCGGCCGGCCGGGCCGATCGATCGACCGGAAGCCGAAGAGCACCGTCGCGGCGCCGATGGATAACGCCCGACTGACGGACTCTTCGTCGCCAATCACGAGGAGTCGCTCGACGTCCTCTCTCAGGAATCGGCCCACCGGCGCGAGTGACGTGAGCAACGGGTCGCTCGCGTCACGCAGCTCGCCCGCCGAAAACGAGACCAACGGCGTCTTGAGGCGGCTACTCTCTTGCTCGAGCCATGCCGAATCCGGGCCCACTGGCGTCACGTCGCGCAGCGTTTCGCGCACCAGCACGTCCTGGCCGCCCTCGGCTTCACTCGCGAGGCGCTGATACGACCAGACCGCGAATGCCAGGGCGGGTATGACGAAAAAGGCAAAGAGGCCAATCGTTAGGCGCAATCGGTAGCTGCGCGCCCAGGTGCGGCGGCGCGCGCGCAGCCAGCGGCCGAAACCACCGTCGGCGACGACGCTCAGAATCCAGAGTAGACCGACGATGCCGAGATCGAGCAGCACGATGAGCGTTCCCCGCTCGACGAGCGCCAACGGCGCACGCAGCTCGACCTCGACGTGAGCGCGCGCGACGCCGCTCCCCGTGTGGACCAACCAGTCGCCGTGAAGCGCGCTCTCGCGCCGCTGCCAACTTGCCCGTCCCCCCAAAGGTGGCGCGGGCCGCGAGGCATCGAGTGGCGTCAATTGCAGAGTGTACGGGGGCTCGCCTTCCGGCTCGGCCTCGAGACCGAGCAGTCGATTGAATGGATCGGCCCTGATGAGACGAGACTTCGGCGCGACGGCGACGACTGTCGCTGAGCCGCTGTCCGCCGCGTTTGCTGCCGGGACGGCGAGCAGCAGCTCGGTGGCCGGCTCCGCGGCGACGGTGGTCAGCACGGGGCGCCGCGTGCGGATCGCCTCGGCCACCGCATGCCTAACGGCATCCATCGGCACGTCGAAATTCGCCGTTCTGAGCGAGGCGATGGGCGGTCCGTCGGCCGACAGCGCGGACAGTGCGGTCGGATAGTCGGCGGCGGCCAGCGCTGAACCCACGTAATGCTGCAGCAGCGCGGAACGGGTCCGCGGCAGCGGCTCGGATTCGAGCGACGTCGCGAATCGCTCGAGCAACGAGCGCGCTCCGCCCTCGGGGTCCGGATCGCTCAGCCCCGCGAGATCGTGCTCCGCCAACTCGACGCGGCCGCGGGCGGCGCGTCCCCAAACAAGCGTCGAGGCGCCAAGCGCGGCCACAACCGCCGTGTTCACGACGAGTAAGCGCGTCTGCCGGCCGAGCGCGAGGGCCGCGATCGCGCCGATCCAGAGAAACGTGTACCACCAGGGCCATTGCCCCGGCGCCTCCCATACTATGGGTGCGGCAATCGCCGCCAACGCCGCCAGCGCCGAACCCGCCCACGGCGGAAGCCCGCGCGAGCGCCCGAGGAGAACACCGCCCGCACCGGCGCCGGCAAGGAGCACCGTTACGGCGGCCAGGAACAGCGGGATCTCCCAGATCAGCCAGAGCGGCGCACTCACGCCGTAGGTCGGTGGCCGAATGCCGCGCGCGAGATCGCGGAGGAGAAACGGGCCAAGCCCAGCGACGAGAATGACGATCGCCGCCGCCGTCACTCGCGTCGGCCGCCGCCCACGGCGGAGGAGAGTGAGCAGCGCGAGGAGCACGATGGCACTCGTTAGGCCCAATGCGCCGGAGCTCGCGCTGAGCGCGCCGGCAAGCGCCGTGAAGTAGACCGACGGATCGAAGAGACGCGTGTAGTTCGAGTACTCGTTGAGCGGTACGAGAGCAACGCACGCTAGGACGACGCCTAACGTCGCGAGCCGGGCCAGCACGCCGCGCGTCTCTCGCCAGGCCGCGATGATGAAACACGCAAGCGCGGCGCCGAGAAGCACGCCGACGTCGACGCGAAGACGCTCGTGCAGCTTCTGGATCACCTCTCCCGACTCGACGGCCGCGGCCCGGGCGTCGAGGATTGCCCGCCCCCCGAATGCAAAGTGCAAAACGGGAGCTCTCCCATTGAAGGTGCCCGGCGCGGAGAAGGTGAAGTCGTCGAGGCCCGCCGCGCGGGCGATGCGCTGAGAGAGCGGGCGCGAAAGGCGATCGGCCGGCGGCGCCGCCGAGAGTAACATCGTCGCGACAGCCCGATCACCGTTGCTCTCCGCCGTGGAGTACAACGTGAGATAGAAATCGGACGCCGAGACGCTCGTGGAGTCCTTCAGTGTGTCGGTTACGACACGAGAACGTCCCGCCCACGCGTATGCACTGTCACCGCGATAAAGCACGATGCCTGTCTCATCATGGCCCTTGACGAGCGATTGCAGTTGTCCGAAGGCGGCTTCGCGATCCACCGGCGCGCGGAGTGCCGCGGCCGCGGCACTGGCAAGCTGTCGCTCCGCATCGGTGAGCGCCCCGTTGAGCGCATCGAGCCCTGCGCGCGCGCGTGTCGCCTGCCAGTCATTCCAGCTTGCACTGACGCGCGCCAGTTCGCGCTGCGACCGCCCGCCGAGAATGAGTCCGACACTCAGGAAGGCGGCGCAGGCCAATGCCCAACCGCGTTGTGAGCCTCGCAGGCGCCAGGCAACAATTGCCGCGGCAATGGTGGCGAGCGCCCACGTGACCAGGTACTGTACCGTCGGCGCGTCGAGCCAGTGGCTCGCGGCGAGCACCGCGACTGCGATGGTGATCGCCCACCCCGCGCCGGCCGTCACCGCCCGGCGGGAGGCACGCGGCGCTTCGTTCACAGTCAGCTCATCGCGAATGACTCAGCCTCTCCCCGCGCCTAACGCGCGTCCGGCGCCCCAGCCCTTGCGCCTGAAGGAGCTCCGTCCCGCCCAGGTTGCTGAAACCCTCGCTCGCGACCCCCGACTGATCGTGCCCGTCGGTACATGTGAGCAGCACGGTCCACACATGCCTCTCGGCTGCGACACGATCATCGTTGAGCATCTCGCGGACGACTTCTCCGCCGAATTTGGGGTCTTGCGAGCACCGACGCTCGAATATGGCGTGAACGTCGATACCGAGCGTGGATTTCCCGGGAATGCCTCTCTGCGCCGCAAGACGCTCCATCGAACACTCAATGATCTCATCGACGCCTGGGAAGCAACTGGTATCAAAGAATTCATTCTCCTCACGGCGCACGAGCACGACCCGCACCTCGAAGCGCTCGCCACGGTCGTCACATCGGGCGCGCGGGTGCGCGTCGTAGACATCCTCGAGGTGGACTTCAGTGATCTCCTGGAAGCGCAATCCGAGCCCATGCATGGCGACGAGGTCGATACCTCCCTCCTGCTCTATCTGGCGCCCGAACTAGTAGCGGCAGACCTCGCTCAAGATTATATGATGTCACGTGATGAGCTGCGACGTTACCGACGAGGTTGGCTGCGAGTCCCCAAGGGAAGCCCGGGTTCCATTGGCCGGCCCAGGCTCGCGTCCGCGTCAAAGGGCGAGCAGATCTATATGCGAATTCGAGGACGGATACGCGATCGGATCTTCGTCGCACCGCCGCCCGACGAGCCATAAGGGTTAGGAACCAGTGCCGGCCACATGGGTAGGATGGTCCGCATGAGACTCGGCTCCTTAGCGGTCATTCCGGCGACGCTTCTCGTCAGCGCCGCAGTCCCTCTCTCGGTCGTGAGCGCGCAGGCTCTGAGCCGCACCGTCGACGAGGGGACATTTCTTATTTCGCGCGGCGGCGCACCCGCTGGTCGCGAGTCATTCCGGATCACCCGATCCGGAACGGGTGCTGGCGAGTCGTATCGGGCCACCGCGCAGGTGGCACTTGGCGATCGGCGCATCGTTCCGATGCTAACATGTGATTCCACGGGCTCGCCGGTGTCATACGATGTGGCCGTCCAAGGCGGGTCGGAACAAGGAGTTCGGCTCCAGGCGCGGGCACGCCCTGGCCGATTCACCTCCATGCTTCGCACTCGCGACGGCGAATCGACGCACGAGTACTTCGTGCCCAGCGGCGTGGTGGTGCTGGACGATGACGTAATTCATCAGCTCTACTTCGTCACGTTGAAAGGCCGGCGCTCGGGGTCGCTGACCCTCCTGGCGCCGCGCACGGGGGCGCAAGCGGTCGCGAGCCTGGAGAACCAGGGCGCCGCGTCGGTAGAGATAGGCGGGAGCTCAATCGCGGCCACCCACTTCGTGCTGAGTGCAGCCGGCTTTTCCCGCCGCGATTTTTGGATCGACTCTGCCGGACGCGTCCTCAGGGCCGCGATACCGGACCGTGGCCTCGTCGCCCAGCGCGACGAGTTGCCTCGTTAGATTCCTCTCCGGCGCCTAACGTTCCTTGCCGGGTTGCAAGATCCGGCCGTTCTTCCTCGTTTGCGGCCGGTCGATCCTTGAAACTGGTCCCGCGCCCCCCCCGTACTGCCCGCAGACTTCCAGCCATAGGACCCACAGACATGCGTTTGCTGAAGCCGGTCGCCTTTGTGGCCCTGCTCGGCGCCCTCGCGCCCGACGTGCTCGCGGCCCAAGCGTCGACCCCTCCTTCACGACCCGCCGCGACGAGGCTGACGCTCGATGAGGCGATTTTGCTCGCGCGTCAGAACAATCCCCTCTACCTCCAGACGACGAACGAACGCAAGAGTGCCGACGCACAGGTGAAGCAGGCGTACAGCGCTCTGCTGCCGTCGTCAAACGCGTCGTTCTATTCCGGCTATCAGCAGGGCGGCCAGATCTACGTGTCGGGAGGCTCGCTCGCCGTTGGCTCGGATCAGCTACAATCGGGCTATAATCTCGGTCTCAACTACCGGATCAATGCCGGCACGCTCGTGCAGCCGCGAGCCGCGAAGGCAAATCGCGTCGCCGCCGACGCTGATATCACCGGCGCGGCCGAAACACTCCGCTCGAATGTGACGCAGCAGTACATCGCTGCCCTTCCTTGTTCCAGCAGATTGGGATTCAGCCGCCTAACGCCGTGGATTTGGCGACGACGTTCGCGGTGGCCAAGCCTACCTTTGCGTTGGATTCCGTTCTCGATCTCGCGCGACGAGTTAACCCGGCGGTACGCGCGTTGCGGGAACGCGAAAACGCCGCGGGGTGGAACGTGCGCGTCGCGCAATCGAGCTACACGCCAACGCTCAGCCTTTCGACCGGCTGGAGCGGCAACTCGTTCCAATACACGAACTCTGATTTCCTCGTTCAGAGAGCCATTAGCGGGAATCTTGCGGGCCTCGCGAGCTGCCTCACACAGGACTCGATACGCACGGCCGTCAACATGAGCAGCCTGAATTGCAACAACGGCCGGTTCGTGTTGAGCGACGCGCAGGCGGCGTCAATTCGGGAGGAGAACAAGACCTTTCCATTCAAGTTCCAGCGTGCGCCGCTCTCGCTGTACGCCCAGCTTTCCATTCCGATCTTCGACAATTACAGCCGCGAGCAGCGCGTCGAGCAGGCCGCGGTCGACCGTGACAACGCGCGGCTGAACGTCAGGTCGCGGGAGCTGCAGACCACGGCCGACGTCACGCTCGGCTACCTCAACCTCGTCACGGCCGTGCGCACCGTCGAGCTGCAAGAAGTGAACGCGCAGAAGGCCCGCGAAGAGCTGACGTACGCGCAGGAGCGGTATCGTGTCGGCGCGGCGACGTTTCTCGACGTTACAACCTCGAGCGGCGCGTTCGTGCAGGCCCAAGTCGATCGAGTCAACGCCATCTACGAGTATCACCGGGCGTACGCCGCGCTGGAAGCCGCGGTCGGCCGTCCCCTCCGCTGAGCGACAGAGGCTCATCCATGAGCAAGAAAACGAAGTGGTCGTTGGCCGGTCTATTCGTCATCGCGGTCGCCGCGGTCATCACGCTGACGGCGATGCGCAGTGGCACCAAGGCGGTGAGCGTCCGCATCGAGCCCGTGCAGAAGCGCGACCTGATCGCTTCCGTGACGGCGAGCGGAAACGTCACGCCGCATACGAAGGTGGATCTGAGCTCGGACATCACCGGCAAGATCGTTAGACTGGACGTGAAGGAAGGACAGATAGTGTCGAAGGGCCAGTTCCTCCTCCAAATCGATCCCCAGGAGGCGCAGGCTAACGTGCAGCGCGCCGAGGCGGCGCTGTCGGCGGCCAAAGCGTCCTCCGCTCAGGCGAAAGCGAGCCTGTTGCAAGCGCGGAAGAGCTACGAGCGCTCGCTCGAGATCAAGAAGAGCAATGCGCAGCTCATCTCCGACGAGCAGCTCGAGCAACTCCGCACGACGGTGGATGTCGACGAAGC
>QHUV01000660.1 GCA_003222065.1 Gemmatimonadota bacterium
CGGGTCGTCTTGTGACACCCGCGGCCGGGCGCGACCCAGCGGGCCGCGAATCGCCTGACTGATCACGTCGGTGAGGAGAAGCGCCTCGGTCCAATGGAGTCCGACGTCCGCGGTGGTCTGCGATTTCGTCAGACGACCAATGCCATAGGTGACAACGGCGGCAATCGTGAGCGGCGTCTCGTTGAGGCGGGTCAGCTGATCGACCGTGTGGTGAAGGCTTTGACTGCCCTGTACGTGCCGCTGTTGCGTCCAGAGCGCGATCTTCTTGTCAAAGACCATGACGCCGCCGGTCACCGCCGCGGCGATTCCTACTCTCACCAGGTCGTGCCGGGTGAAGAAGGTCTTCTGCACATGTCCGCTGTCGCTGCGCACTTCTATAGCTATACCAGCTTGCGTAGAGACTAAACTCGAGTCCTGCGCGAGCGACGCGCCGGCTGGAGCACACAGGAGGAGCCCGATGGCAAATTGGGTGCGGATTCGCATGGTGGTCTCGTGACGGTTCCATTGCCTTGCGGACCGTACCGTGCTCTCACGGCCACGTCCGCCGCGCCTAACAGAGGCAGAACACAGGCCACGCGCACCCGCGCCCGCTAATCGTCGGCCGACGGACCGTACATTCCAGGTACGGGAACGCCCAACAGACGGTAGTAAACGCCGAGCTGGCCACGGTGATGTACGAGGTGGCTCATCATCATCACGCGCAGCAGCTCGCGCCTCGGCCGTTCGATCAACACTTGGCTGCCGCGCCGCATCGCCCACGACTGGGCGAGGACAGCGTAGTCGGCCTTCGCGAGCGCGGCGGTGAATCGCGCGACATTGTCGTCGAACTGCGTCACCAACTCGCGCGCCGAATCCAGCGCCGGCGGAAGTTGGCGATTGGTGATGTCCTGACCATCGGTCTCGAGAATGACGGCGCCGCGGCCGACGATGCCGGCGACGTGGGACGCCAGCTGGCCGAGCGATCGAGATTTCTCGTGCGGTCGCCATTCACCCTTCCCGTCGGGGTAGCGCTCGAGCAGCCGGCGCGTTGCCGCGTGCTCGCCGGCGAAGTCGCCGTACAGAAGCTCGGCGGGTGACATCGTGACGGGAGTTCCTACGATTGGTGTGGCGGAGGATATTGCCAATGGACGCTCCATGGGGGGACGACCCCAGCCTACGCCCGCCGATCCAACAAATCAAGTTTGGAGCCGACGCCGGCCAGTCACTCGTTAGGCTTCATCCGTCGGCGGCTGGTGCAGGCCGCGAATCGGCGTCGTGCGGGTTACGGCCTGTGCCGCGCGACAGTAGAGCTCCAGGCGGTCCGGCGCCGCCTCCTCCCAATTCCGCGGAATCGGCGCGAGCCGGCGGCGCTCTCCGTCCGACTCGAAGGTGAGCCATCCGTCTCGCATCTCGCCGCCAAGGACGGAGCCCGGGCTCGGCGTCGTGCCCCACACCATCCACGTGGTACCGCTGGAATCCGTGAACTCGCGGTGCGCCATCTCCCTCTGCCCGTTGAGGTGAATCGTGCCCGGCGGCGGCGCCGCCGCCGCGCCCATTGCCTAACGACTATCGCGGTCGGTTGTCGCGCGACGCGCCCTCGCTGCCGGGCGTAGTGCTCGATGACGAATCCGACTGGTCCGATCGCTCCTTGTCGGCGCGGATCTTCCGCCGGAGCGACACCGCCTC
>QHUV01000661.1 GCA_003222065.1 Gemmatimonadota bacterium
GGGCTCCGGCTATCACGGACCACGTTCTTCGTCGCGGTCTGGCGCAGGTACTGGGCGACGGCGTCGGGGCTCGCCGACGGGTTGGTCTCGAGGTACAGTGCCGCCGCGCCGCTCACATAGCCAGCCGACATCGAGGTGCCGTTCCAAAGTTGAACGGTCGCCGACTGATCCTTGTCGAGACTGGGCAGAAGAACTGAATCACCGGGCGCGTACAGGTCGACGCATGGTCCCCATGCGGTGCCGGGCGCGCGCCGATCGATCGGATCGCCGACTCCACGCTCGCTTTCGCGCACCAGCGCGGATGCGCCGACGACGATCGTGCCGTCTGCGTTCCCGGGGGAGACGCGACAGGCGTTGATGTCGATGTTGCCGGCGGACACGATGACGGAAATTCCCGCTGCGCGGAGCGCCGTCACGGCGCTATCGAGCGCCGGAATGCGCGCCGCGGTGTCGGCGATGAACGACCAGTTGGCGACAGCCGGCGCAGCCGGATGTTTCTTATGATCTTCGATCGTCCAGCGCGCGCCGTCGACGATTCCCCGAATGGTGCCGCGCAGCTTCTCGCACTGCACCATCTTGACGTCGACGATCTCGGCTTCGGGTGCGACGCCGAGCGTCTTGCCGGCGACGGCCCCGGCGACGGCGGTGCCGTGCGCGTTGCAGATGGCCGGGTCTTCAGGAAACGCCGAGTAGCCGCGACGGACGCGTCCGACGAGCTCCGGATGATCCATCGAGACGCCGCCGTCGAAGACATATATCGTCACGCCACGGCCAGTGCCGGCATGACGATATGTGTGATCGAGCGGGAGGTCGCGCTGATCGATACGATCGAGCGCGAAGGACACGGTACGCGCGGCGAGAAGCGGTCGGGCGCTGTTGGCGGCGAAGCTATAGTAACCGGCAGTCGCTACGGTCGGCTTCGTGCTCGACAGGCCCGGCTGCGACGCCCGCGCGCACCCAAGAATCGCTGCCCCGGCCGCGCCGACAATGGCGCTGCTACGGAGAGCAACATTCGGGATCGTGGAACGGGAGCGCATGATACAGCCGGATTAGTGTCGCACCTTTTTGGTGAATCGAAGCTCTTTGTCTGCCGAACGAGCGCTGCGGTCGCCGCGCGGTGCAACAACGAGTTCAAATCAACCGCTCTGCGACTGCGCTTAAGGAAATAGGCGTGCCACGGGGATCGGCGAGACGGAAAAGGTTCGTCGTGCTCGCCAAATTGCGTCGAGTGTCGCGCATTGAGCGCGGCGCGTAACGGAACACGCGGAACACCCCGCGTCAACGACGTCAACTGGTACGGTCGATGCTTTTGGTGTTCGGCTGCTGGTCAGCCGCTCACGGTTCAAAGTCGTGAATCGGTCAGGATGCGTGGAGGGTTGAGCGTCGCGCGTAGAGCGTGGTGCGTAGTTCGCTAGCCACAGTGTCGCTCGACTGCCGCACGCCCCTGTCATCCCGAGCGACTCCCTACCCGTCATCCCGAGCGAAGCGAGGGATCTGCTTTTCTCGCCGGTCGGAAAAGCAGATCCCTCGCTTCGCTCGGGATGACAAGCGCTCTACTGCGTCATTGCTGGGCCGCGACGACGGCAATCCT
>QHUV01000095.1 GCA_003222065.1 Gemmatimonadota bacterium
GATTCAGTCGCGGATACTAGACGCGTGTTACGAGATCGTGACGAAGACCGCATCGCCCTGGCTCGCGAGGAGCAGATAGTTTTCCGACGTGCGCGAAGCGACATCGGGTCTCCCCGCCACTGCGGTCCCGCAGTCTGGGCGCTTGGGCTATTGGCCCACGGCCGGCGCGCCCGTTGGTGGCGGCGAGCGCGTGTTGGTTGTCGATGACGAACCCGACATCACCGCACTCGTCGCCTATCATCTTGCCAAAGCCGGTTTTCGCGTGTCGACGGCCGCAACCGGGATCGACGCGCTGACGGCGGTCAATGAACAGCATCCATCGCTGATCGTTCTCGATCGCATGCTTCCGGGGATACCGGCGACGAAGTGCTCGCAACCATTCGCGCCACCTCGTCGTCTCGCGAGATTCCCGTGCTCATGCTCACCGCCCGCCGAGAGGAGCCGGACCGCATTCGCGGCCTCACCCTCGGCGCGGATGATTACCTCACGAAGCCGTTCAGCACGCTGGAGCTCGTGCTTCGCGTTGGCGCTATCCTGCGTCGCGCTCGCAGCGCTGCGACCAGCTCGGACACGGTCTCCGTCGGTCCGCTCGAGATCGATCGTGCGCGTCACCGCGTAACGGTCAGTGGACAAGCAATCGATCTCACGGCTACCGAATTCAAACTGCTCCTCACACTCGCCCTTCGACGTGGTCGTCTGCAGAGCCGGGCGCAGTTGCTCGAGGACGTGTGGGACGCCGCGCCTGACGTGCAAACGCGAACCGTCGACATGCACGTGCAGCGACTTCGCGCCAAGCTCGGTCCCGAGCTGGAGCTCATCGAGACGATTCGCGGATTCGGGTATCGTCTGCGCGCGGTGAACGGCAGCTTGTAAATCGTCGTCTCGCCACGGTCAAGCTGGAGACGGAGCGGCTGGCTCTCGTTAGGCGGCGATCACGCTGTACCAACCGTGGTGCACAGCTTCACAACCGCCGCTGCTGCTGGTTGCGGCTGTTCGCGATCATCCGGTCCACGAGCTCGACGAGATCCTCGCCGATCCGCTTGAGACCTTTGCACTGCACGCACGAGGTCGCGCCCTCGAGCAGCAGGTAAAACAGATTCGCGGCGAGTGCCGGATCTTGAAATCCCGCCTCCTCGCAAAGCTTTTGCACGCGTTTGTGCTGACGCAGCTTGTGCGCCTCGATGACACGGCGCGCCGGATGATCCCGCTCCGGCAGCTCCGCCAGCGCGTTCGCTAGAGCTGAGCCACGCCCCTCCATCTCGGCGAGCGTTGTGGCGACGCGTCTGCCCCAGTCGGCAAGCTGAGCCTGCGGATTGTTCGGGTTCTTCGCGCTGATCTCCTCCCACCCCGCTTCCTTCTGCGCGATGATGCCGCGCACCCACTCGGCGATCAACTCGTCCTTCGACGCGAAGTGCCGGTAAAGAGTCATCTTGTTCGTGTCGGCCGCGTCGGCGATGGCCTCGACGCCGACGCCCCGGACTCCGTGCTTACTGAACAACTCGCCCGCGGCAGCGAGAATTCGTTCGCGCGGCGGCAGCGGAGTCTCAGTCTGTGTTTTGGGTGTCATGTGTCTTCCTCAACGCATGAATTATCGCCGCTCGATGATACACCCACTTGACGAGAAAGTTACCGGTCGGTAACATATGGGGTGTTACCGGTCAGTAACATAGCTGATGGTACTACGCGTCAGCGCCGCACACCGCTGTACGAACCCGTCGAGTCAAAGGTGGAACAGAATGAGGCTCATCTCGCTTCGCCGCGCCAGGGCTAACACCAAAGTCTATGCCGGAGCCCTGCTAATCGCCGGCAATCTCGCTCTCGCTGCCTGCAAGAATCCGCCGCCGGCCTTTCCGCCTCCCGAAGTGACGGTGGCGTCCGTCGTTCAGCGCGACGTCTCGGACTTCGACGAGTTCACCGGCCACTTCGAGTCCGTCAATGCCGTCGAGGTTAGGCCCCGCGTCTCCGGCTTCGTACAGCGCGTCGGTTTCATCGAAGGCGCCATGGTCCACGAGGGTGACGTGCTCTTCGTGATCGATCCACGGCCCTACGAAGCGGAAGTCGCGAAGGCAGAGGCAGAGGTCGAGCGGGCGAAGACGAGGAAGCAGTTGGCCGACATGGAGCTCGAGCGCGCACAACGTCTCGTGAGCACGCAGGCGATCTCGCGCGAAGAGCTGGACTCTCGCACCAGCGGCCGCGCCGAGGGTGACGCCGCGATACGGGCCGCCGAAGCGGCACTCCGTACCGCACGCCTCAATCTCGAGTGGACCACGGTGCGCGCGCCGATCTCGGGCCGCGTCAGCCGCGCCGAGATCACGCCGGGCAATCTTGTCGAGGCAGGCCCGACGCTCCTCACGACGATCGTGTCGCTCGATCCGATCTACGTCTACTTCGACACCGACGAACAGGCGTACCTCAAGTACATGGCGAGCGGCCGGCCGAACGGCCGTCCGGTGTACGTCGGCCTCGCCAACGAAGAGGGCTTCTCACATGAGGGAACGCTCGACTTCGTCGACAACCGCGTCGACCGGTCCGCGGGCACGATTCACGTGCGCGCCGTCCTCGCCAACAAGTCTCATCAGTTCACGCCCGGTCTCTTCGCGCGCGTTCGACTCGCCGACGGCCAACGTCGTCCCGCGACGCTGATCCAGGACCAATCGATCGGCACGGACCAGGATCGGAAGTTCGTGCTCGTGCTCAAGAACGACAACACGGTCGAGTACCGCGCCGTCACCCTCGGCCGAATGGTCGACGGTCTGCGCGCCGTGCAGTCGGGTCTCAAGGCCGGTGAACAGGTCGTCATCAATGGTTTGATGCGCGTTCGACCGGGAATGAAGGTCGCCGCAAAGTCCGCCCCCATGGTTGCCGCCGCCGCCGCACCAACTCGGCCGGCTCGTTAGGCCTAACTGGAGTCGATCTCGTGCGCTTCTCGCGTTTCTTCATCGATCGCCCCGTCTTCGCGGTCGTCCTATCAGTCGTCGTTCTGGCCGCGGGGCTGCTTGCCATTCGCTCCCTGCCGATCAGTGAGTATCCGGAAGTCACTCCACCGACCATCACCGTCCGCGCCATCTATCCCGGCGCGAACCCGGCGGTGCTCGGGCAAACCGTCGGCACACCACTGGAAGAAGCGATCAACGGCGTCGAGCACATGTTGTACATGTCCTCATCGGCGACCGCCGACGGCGTGTTGAACCTGACCGTCACCTTCGCCATCGGCACCGACGTCGATCTGGCGCAGGTGCAAGTGCAGAATCGCGTGAACCAGGCGTTGGCGCGGTTACCGGAGGAGGTGCGCGCGCTCGGCGTCGTCACCGAGAAGCGCTCTCCAGACATCACGATGGTCGTGCACCTCGTGTCGCCGGATGGGCGATACGATCCGGTATACCTCCGCAACTACGCGCTCCTGAACGTGCGTAATGAGCTGGCCCGGTTGCCGGGCGCCGGACAGGTCATCGTCTTTGGCGCCGGCGACTACGCGATGCGCGTGTGGCTCGATCCGAGCCGCGTCGCCGCGCACGATCTCGCCGCCGGCGACGTCGTCCAGGCCATCCGCGAGCAGAATCTGCAGGTCGCCGCCGGCGTCGTCGGCGCGCCGCCGATGCCGGACCCCGTCGCCTATCAGCTGACCGTCCGCGCCCACGGCCGCCTCGCCGACGAGACGGAGTTCGGCAACATCATCGTCAAGACAGGCGCCAATGGGCAGGTCACCCGGCTGCGTGATGTCGCGCGCATCGAGCTTGGCGCCAGTGAATTCGGTCTGCGTGCGCTACTCAACAACAAGACCGCCGTCGCCATTGTCGTCTTTCAAGCGCCCGGATCGAACGCGCTCGCGCTATCGAGTGGCGTGCGCACCAAGATGAGCGAATTGAAGCAGCGCTTTCCTCAAGGGCTCGATTGGTCCGCCGTGTACGACCCGACGGTGTTCGTACGCGAGTCGATCCGCGAAGTGATTCGTACGCTGCTCGAGGCGACGTTGATGGTCGTGCTCGTCGTCGTGCTCTTCTTGCAAACGTGGCGCGCGTCGATCATCCCTCTCGCCGCCGTGCCAATCTCGATCGTCGGCACGTTCGCGGTCATGCTCGCGTCGGGCTTCTCCATCAACACGCTCTCGATGTTTGGTCTCGTGCTCGCGATCGGCATCGTCGTCGACGACGCGATCGTCGTCGTCGAGAACGTCGAGCGGCACATCGAGCAAGGTCTCTCTCCCTTGGACGCGAGCCATCGCGCGATGGAAGAGGTGAGTGGACCGATCATCGCCATCGCCCTCGTGCTTTGCGCCGTGTTCGTTCCCGTCGCGTTCATCAGTGGCCTAACGGGGCAGTTCTATCGGCAGTTCGCGTTGACGATCGCGTTCTCGACGCTGATCTCCGCATTCAACTCGCTGACGCTCTCGCCGGCGCTCGCCGCCGTGCTGCTGCGTTCGCATGACGCACCAGCCGACCGGCCGACGCGCATCATCAACCGGCTGTTCGGGTGGGCGTTCAGACCGTTCAACCGCGCCTTTGTCCGCGGTTCGACCCGGTACGGCAATGCCGTGCGGATGATCACGCGCCGCTCGGCGATCTCGATTGCCGTCTACGCTGGCCTGGTCGTTCTCGGCATCCTCGGCTTTTCGCGCGTGCCGAGTGGCTTCGTACCGAGCCAGGACAAACGGTACCTCGTGGCGATTGCGCAGCTACCGGACGCGGCGTCGCTCGATCGTACCGAAGCAGTGATTCGGCGCATTGCTGACGTCGCCCTTGCTCAACCAGGCGTGGAAGCCGCCGTGCAGTTTCCCGGACTCTCCGTGAATGGATTCGCCAACAAGCCTAACGCGGGGATCGTGTTCCTCGGCCTCAAGCCATTCGAGGAGCGGACGGACAAGAGTCTCAGCAGTGGCGCGATCGTCCAGGCGCTCAACGCGAAGCTCTCTTCGATTCAGGATGCGTTCGTGGCGGTCTTTCCTCCGCCAGCCGTGAACGGGCTTGGCGCCGTCGGTGGATTCAAACTGATGCTCGAGGACCGTGCTGGCCTCGGCGACTCCGCGCTCTACGCCGCGGCGCAGACGCTTCTCGGGCGCGCCTATCAGACACCGACGCTCGCCGGCCAGTTCTCGAGCTTCCAGGTGAACGTGCCGCAGCTCTTCGCCGACGTCGACCGCGACAAGGTCAAGCAGCTCGACGTGCGCCTCAGTGACGTGTTTCAAACATTGCAAATTTATCTCGGGTCGCAGTACGTCAACGACTTCAACAAGTTCGGCCGCACCTATCAAGTGATTGCACAGGCCGACGCGCCGTTCCGCGCCAGCGCCGAGAACATCACCCAGCTCAAGGTCCGCAATGCGCAGGGCGAGATGGTACCACTCGGATCGCTGTTGACCGTCAAGCAGTCGTACGGACCCGATCAAGTCACGCACTACAACGGCTATCCGTCCGCGGACATCAACGGCAGCTCCGGCCCGGGCGTGAGCTCGGGCGAGGCGGTGCAAACGATGGAGCGGCTTGCGGCGGAGACGTTGCCTAATGGAGTTGGCTACGAGTGGACGGAGCTCACGTATCAACAAAAGCTTGCCGGAAATACCGCCATCTTCGTGTTTCCGCTGTGCGTGCTGCTCGTGTTTCTCGTGCTGGCCGCGCAGTACGAGAGCTGGTCGCTGCCGCTCGTCATCATCCTCATCGTTCCGATGTGTCTGCTCTCCGCAATAGGCGGCGTGTGGCTGACGCGCGGCGACAGCAACGTGTTCACGCAGATCGGATTGCTCGTTCTGGTCGGTCTGGCATGCAAGAACGCCATTTTGATCGTCGAGTTCGCGCGCGATCTCGAGCGACAGGGGCGCGATCGGCTCACCGCGGCGCTCGAAGCGAGCCGCATTCGGCTGCGCCCGATTCTCATGACGTCCTTCGCGTTCATCATGGGCGTCGTACCGCTCGTCATCGCGACTGGCGCCGGTGCCGAGATGCGGCGCGTGATGGGCATCGCCGTCTTCTCCGGCATGCTTGGCGTCACCTTCTTCGGCCTTGCATTCACACCGCTGTTCTATGTTCTCATCCGCGGCCTGGTGGCCAAGCGCACTGTCGTGCGCGCGCCAGAGTCGGGTGACATACAGCCCTTACGCCCATGGCGGCCCTCGCTGGCGGCCGGGAATGATGGAGGTCTCCATGCGTAGTCTCATCCTCGCCGTCGCGCTGACGCTCGGCGCGGCCGCCGCCGGCGCGCAGGGCCTGCATTTTGGCCGCACCACGTCGCTCTCTCCCTTCTGGCGCGAGCTCGAAGACAACACACTCTCGCAGCTGGTTCAGGAGGCGCTGCAGGCGAACACGGATGTCCACGTCGCCGCCGCGCGCCTAACGAGCACGCGAGCGTCGCGCCGCCTTGCGGCACTCGATCTCCTGCCGTCCGTCACCGCCACGGGCAGCGCGGCGCGACAGCAGCTCTCGATTGCGCAGATACCCGGCCTCAGCCGCCAGCTGCCGCAGCAACAGCTGTGGGACGCGGGCTTCGATGCATCGTGGGAGCTGGACGTCTTCGGACGCGTCACGCGGAACGTTCGGGCGCAGGGCGCGCTCGTCGAGTCCGCGGAGCACGGACTGACAGATATGGAAGTGAGCATCG
>QHUV01000662.1 GCA_003222065.1 Gemmatimonadota bacterium
GTATCTCGTGCGCGCGGTGCGCAACCGTTTTCTCCAGCTCAAGCGCGCGGCGATCCGACGCGCCAATCGTTATGCGCGGGCCGCCCAGTCAGAGACCGGCACCGATGGGGCCCTGGCTGCCGTCATGTCGGAGCACGCCCGCCGGGCATGCGAGCCCTCGCGCGTCGCCGAAGAGATGGTGACCGTTTCCAGTGCAATGTCGCATTTCGCTCAAATACTCGGCGCGCAACTCTCGACCGAGGAGCATCAGATGCTGGCGTGGGTGGCCGAGGGCGTGCCGCGAAGACTCATTGCCGAATGGTTAGGCATCAACCGTGAGGCGGCGAAGAAGCGCGTGACGCGTCTCTGCCGGCGCCTTCGCGACGTCGCCGCTGAGGCAAGTGCCCAGTTGCTACTTGGCGAGCGCCAAGAAATCGACCGATTCATGCGGCGCGTATCGGCGCCGCGACGAGTTTCCCGTTCCGGAGAGAGCGATGATGGATGAACGCGATGATGCGACGGACGCGGAATTGAGTTTCGCCGAGGAGTTGGGAAGGACACTCACGCGAGATCCTGGTCATCCGGCCTGGGAGGACGCGCGCTTTCTCGATTGGTTGGCCGGCGATGCGCGCGAGGCGGCGCGCCGCGCGTGGCGTATCGCGCCGGAGACACTTCGCCTCCGAGGCGAGACGATGATGGCGCGCGCTCAAGCCCGGCGGCTGCGCGTGGCGCAGGGAGGGACGCCGCCGCTCGTCAAGGGTGGCGCGGCGCGGCCGCCGGCGCGGCGTGTCGTGCCGGTCGTGGAGCTCGGGATCGCGGCCGGCGTTGGCCGTGAGCTGTGGGATGAGCCGACGGACGCCTGGCTGGAATTGCCTAACGACGTGCCAACGGGAAAGTATGTCGCGCTCCGGATCGTCGGCGATAGCATGGCGCCTCTGATGCACACTGGCGACACGGTACTCGTGCGGCGGGGCGCCGATGTGCGCCGAGATACCGTGATCGTCGCGCGACACCCTGACGACGGCTACGTCTGCAAGCGGGTGAGTCGCGTGCGGCGTGACTCGATCGAGCTGGCCTCGTTGGCGCCGGGACGACCTCCGGTCGTGATCCCCCGCGATGCGCGGCTGGTCGTTGGTACGGTGATGCTCGTGTGGTGCTCCCATCGGCAGTGATCGAGATGTCCCCACGCGGCACCTGACAAGGGAGTGGACGGATGGGCCGATCAGGCCAGTCGACACATAGTCAGGGAGGCCACTGTGGGAACGTCTCGTAGCAGTTCGCGTTTACTCAACACCCGTCATTGGCGGCGCCGGTCCGCGGGCGTTGGCGTGGTGCTGGGGATCGGGGCCCTCATCGCCGGGCTCGTTGGTGGTCATTCGGATGAACTGTGCGCGCCAGTTGCGCTCCAGTATCAACCAGCGAATGGTGGAATGCTGACGATTCGAGTCTGTGCCATCCTGCCGATCGGCACCGTAGCCGTGCGGTACGAGTTGGCTTTGCGCGCCACCGTCGTTCAGCCCATAGCTGCGCAGCGATGATACACATTTCCTCTACCGCGGCACCCAGAACCGAAACCGGCTCCCCTTTCCAATCGCGCTCTCCACGGTGAGATCCCCGCCTAACGCGCGCGCCAGCCGACGCGACACGCTCAAGCCCAGCCCCGCGCCCCCTGCCTTCCGGGTCGCGGTCTGATCCACCTGCCAGAACGTCTCGAACACCCGCTCCTGATGCTCGGCCGCGATTCCGATCCCGGTGTCCTTCACCTCGAACACCACCCGCCCATCCTCGGCGCGCGACGCTAACACGATCTCGCCCTCGTCGGTGAACTTGATCGCGTTCGATAGCAGGTTCACCAGCACCTGCCGCACTTTCGCCGCGTCCGTCGCAAAAACCACTGGCTCGTTAGGTGTGCTTACCGTGAAGTGAAGTCCCTTCGCCACGGCGACCGGCTCGACGAGCGCGCCCGCCTCGCGCGTCACCTGCGCGAGGTCGACCGCAGTTGGCCTCACATTCTCCTGGCTGCCCTCGATGCGACTAAACGACAAGATCTCGTCGACCAGCTCGACGAGATGCCTCGCCGAGAGCTGCACACGGTCGAGCTGCTCGCGCTGCGTCTCATTCACGGGGCCGGCAACGCCGTCGTGGAGCAGCTCGGCGTAGCCGACAATCGCGTTCAGCGGCGTCCGCAACTCGTGCGACATCACGGCGAGAAAGTCGTTCTTCGCGCGATTCGCCACTTCGGCCGCATCGCGGGCCTCCTCCGCCTGAGTGGTCGTCTCACGAAGCTGCTCCATCGCCTGCTCCAGCTCGAGCGCCTGGTCTTCCAACTGCTTCGCTTGATGCTCGAGCTGTTCCTGGGTCAGCTCCTGCCCGATCACGTCCCGGCGTATCGACCGATTGGTCACGAACGCGAGCAGGAACGCGGCGAATGTCCCAATCATGATGACGGCAAATGCAAGGTTCCTGATCTGCAACCGCGACTGGTTACGCTCGCCGAGCCGTTGCCGCTCGATCGCCGACGTGCGCGCGGCAAGCCTGCGCGCGCTGTCCATAATTGCCTTGCCGACGCCCGAACGGACGCGAGCAACGGCGTCGGGCCCGCTGCGCGCGCGCATAGCGACGGTCTGATCCAGCTCACCGATATTCGCCCGCTCGAGCTTTTGCAGACTATCAATACGCTGAAGCTGCTGCGTGTCGGCCGCGACCAAGGTGCGCAGCGCACCCAAATGCGCCTCGGCGGTTGCTCCACCGTTATG
>QHUV01000663.1 GCA_003222065.1 Gemmatimonadota bacterium
GAACCCGCGGGCGAGCGCAAGCTTCTGCCATTGGCCGAAGCTGACCTCGACGCCGCCGGGCCACGTCGGGCCGAGCTGCGTGTCCAGTCCCGCGCCGAGCCGCGCGATCACATCGTCCGCTCCCGCGCGCGACACCGCCGACACGACCGCGAGCTCATCGTCGAGACGTGGGACGTCGCCAACTCCTACGCTTTGGCGCGCGCGCAGCTCGAAGCGGAAGAAGTCCTGAAATGCCCCGGCCATCTTCATGCGCCACGAGTCCGCCGCGATGCGCGCCAGCGGAGTACCGTCGACGAGGATTCGGCCGGACGTCGGCTCGTACATCCTGGCGAGCAGCTTTACCAACGTGCTCTTGCCAGCGCCATTCTCTCCGACGACAGCGACGACGGCGCCCGCGGGAAGATCGAACGTGACGTCATCGAGAGCCAATCGCTGCGTGCCGGGATACGCAAAGGACACGTGCTCGAAGCGAACGCCTCGCTCGAGACGAGCCGGCGCCGTTAGGTCCGCTGTCGACGCGACCGACGCGGCGTAATCCTCGAGCCATGCCAGCCGCCGCGCCCCATAGACCCAGAATCCCCGCAAGAACCCCAGCTCGCCGACCGTCGCTCCCACATAGCCGGACAATCGCGCGCCCGCCGCGAGCACGAGCAGGACGGCGCCGGCCGACGCATGCAGTCCGGCGGCGACGAACACCACTGATCCGACATAGCCAGCGGCAAAGATCGCCCAGGCGGCGGTATGCCACATCATTGAGCCCCACCGCGTGGCGGCGATCGGCCGATGACCCGATTCCCATGCCGCGCGCCGATCGCGCCGCAGCCGCTCACCAATGCCCGTTAGGCGCACCTCCTTCGCGGGAGACGCCGTTGTCGCCATGGCGAAGAGATGCCGCGCCAGTCGGTTGAACGGTGCCGCGCGCTCCTGCGCGGCTCGCTCGACGCCCGGACGCCACGCGGCGGTGAACACCGTCGGCAGCGCGAACACGGCCAGTAGCGCCAGCGCGGGATGCACCGAGACCAGAAGCGCGAGCGTCACCGCAAGACGAAGGATCCACCCGGCCATCGAGAACAAGGCCATATACATGTGGTCCAGCACGAACACCTGATCGCGCAGCATCGCGATTCGATCGAGGTACTCGGGAACCTCTTGGTGCGCGATCGTCGCGATCGTCGCCTGCAATCGCGCGACGTGCGATTCGAGCGCGATCGTCACCTTGTCGCGGAACCGGCGCTGGACCCGCGTGCTCACCGTGCGCAGGAACCACGTCCCCGCCGCCGATAGTCCGAGGGCGATCGCCGTTAGGCGCAGCTTCGTCGCGTCGCCGGCGACGATCGCGTCCGCCATCAGCTTGAACCAGAGCGCGAGCAATGCATCCGGCACCGCCGCGACCAATGCCAGCACGAACGCCCAGACCATCAAGCTTGGCTCGTACCGCAATCCCAGCCGGCACAGGCGCCACATCGAGCTCCCCGCGGGCGGCAGATCGTCTGGTTTACGTGAGGACGTCATGCGTCGCGCCCTCCTCGTCCAGCGCCTCGCCGAAGCGCTGCGCCTGAAGATCGAACATCGTCCGATAGCGACCGCGCCGAGCCATGAGCTCGTCGTGCGTTCCCAACTCGATGACCCTCCCCTGCTCCAACACGCAGATGCGGTCGGCAAGACGGACCGTCGAGAAGCGATGCGAGATGAGGATCGTCGTACAGTGACGCGTCTCGGCAAGGATGCGCTCGAAGATCTCGGCTTCACCGCGCACGTCCAGCTGCGCGGTAGGCTCGTCGAGAATCACGACGCGCGCGCCGATACCGACGGCGCATAGCGCACGAGCGAGCGCAACGCGCTGCCACTGCCCACCGGAGAGATCCGTGCCCCCCGCGTAGGCACGCGACAGCACCGTGTCCAGATCCGCCAGCGAGGTGGCGCCAGCAGACGCCAGCGCGTCACGTATCGTCGTATCCGGTGCGCCGCCCGGCGCGACGTTGTCGCGAAGCGATAGCTCGAACTTGATGAAATCTTGAAAGACCGCGGAGATGCGGTGACGCCAGGCGGCGAGATCGAGGTCTCGCAAGTCTACGCCATCGACCTCGATCGTACCCGACTGCGGGTCATAGAGGCGGCAGAGGAGCTTGGCGAGCGTCGTCTTCCCGGCGCCGTTTTGACCGACGATCGCCAGTGAGGTGCCGGCGGGAATCGTTAGGTCGAACCCGTCGAGCACCGGTTGCTGGTGCGCACCATCATAGGCGAAGCGGACGTTCCGAAAACGGATCTCGCGTGTGGGAACCGCGCTCGGATCGCGACGTCCCGAGCTCAGCGCCCCCTTGGGCGCCATCGACCGCTCGAGTCGCAATACCGCCGCGACTGGCGCCGATGCGCCATCGAGCGCCCAGCTGAATCCGCCGAAGGCGATGAGAGACACTCCGACCGCGCACTGCGCGTAGACGACGAGGCCGCCGGTCGTTAGGCGGCCGCTCGCCGCCGCGGACGCCAGCGCCCAGAACACTCCGATCCTGCCACACCGCGCTCTCGCGCAGCAGCCAATGCGTCGCCAGCCATCCAGCGACGAGCACGATCGGCGCCCACCACGCGAACCCGATCAGAATGGCTGCCGATGCGAATCCCCCGATCATCTCCGTCATGCCGCTGGCGATGAAGTCCATGGAGATGCTGAGCGGCGGTCCCGTCATCCCCAGATCGAAGTCGCGTGCGACGGTGAGATCGCTGGTGAGCTCTGGGTCCTCGAGATGCGCGACGCCTGGCGGACCGACGCACGCCTCGGTGAGTCGATCGTAAAGCCAGGCCGCCGTGCGGTCCCCGAGGTTCCACCCGACCGCGGTGTGGATGGGCGGCAGCACCTGGAGCAGCACGAAGACGATGCCCGCCGCCGCGAGTGGCCCCCGGAGACTTCCGCCGCCCTGCACCGCAGAGACGAGCGCGCCCATAACGATCGCGAACGCCGCCGGCAAAACGCCGCGCAGGACGAGCACCACCCACCACACCGACGCAAGCATTCGGTCGGCCCTGGGCAGGACACTGAAGAACTGCCACTCTTTCCGCCGAGTGATCGATGAGGCCATGATTCGATGGTTGCGCGCCGACAACTTCGCTCTAGTGTGGAGAAAGAAATGAAAGCAGCAAGGGCAAACTGCAATACCACATCGGAGACGCGCCTGTGAGAACCGCGATCCTCATCGCTGCCCTTGCGTTCTTACCGGCACGCTTGGTGCGCGGACAGCCGCCGACAGTGGATCACCATCAGCTCTTTTTTTTGTCTGCGTCCTCTGCGGTTACCAATGCTCTTTCAAACTCGAACTGCCAACAGCTCCAGTTGGCGTAGCTCGCCATGTCGCCGGACGCGAGCCATCCACGAGTGAGCAGTTTTGCGGCGAGGATTCGTCGAAATCCACCGTGGGTCACGGCGAGAATGCGCACTGAAGGACCGGCGATCCCCTCGAGCCACGCGGCGGCCGCGTCGGCGCGATGGACGAACTCATGTTCAGTGCCGGCACGCAGCCGATAGCTCCATTGTAGATGGCTCATGGCGTCCCAGGCGGCGATCGGCAGGCGGAGAGGAATCCACCGCGGCGGCTCGAGACGGATCTCGCGGAGTAGCGGAGAGGTGATCACCTCGCGTCCAGCGGCGAG
>QHUV01000690.1 GCA_003222065.1 Gemmatimonadota bacterium
ATCTGGCGCCCGTTCTATTTTGCTAATCTCGTCGTCGATCCGAAGAACGAGAACCGCGTCATCAAGCCCGATGGCTCGTTGATCATGAGCACCGACGGCGGCGCGAGCTTCAGCGGTATCGGCGGAAGCACGCACGGCGATCATCATGACGTTTGGATCGACCCGGACAACACCGACCATCTCATCACCGGCGACGACGGAGGGATCTGGTACTCTTACGATGGCGGCGATCGATGGTGGAAAGGCGAGACGCTGCCGATCTCACAGTTCTATCATGTGAGTCTCGACATGGACCGGCCGTACAAAGTGTATGGCGGCCTGCAGGACAACAGCTCGTGGGTCGGCGAGTCGCAGTACCCGGGCGGTATCGCAAAGAGCCAGTGGGAGAACATGTACGGCGGCGACGGCTTCTGGATGTTCGTCGATCCCACCGACCCCGCGTACATCTACGCCGAATCCCAGGGGGGCTACATCGGTCGCGTCAACCGAACGACGCACGAGACGCGAGACATACAACCGCTGCCATTTTACAAAGAATCAAAGCTCCGCTTCAACTGGAACACGCCGATCCATGTGAGTCCAACGAAGAATGGCACCATCTATATCGGATCGCAGTTCCTGCATCGCTCTCGCGACTTCGGTCAGACGTGGGAGCGCATCTCGCCCGACCTAACGACGAACGACAAGGAGAAGCAGAAGCAGGAGGAGTCCGGCGGCGTCACCGTCGACAACTCGTCCGCCGAGACGCATACAACGATTTTCGCGATCGGCGAGTCGCCGAAGAATCCCCTCGTCATCTGGGCGGGTACCGACGACGGCAATCTACAGGTTACCCGGGATGGCGGGAAAACGTGGACGAACGTCGTCGGCAACATTCCGGGTTTGCCGAAGAATGCATGGGTGAGCACTGTCGAGCCGGGTCACTTCGATGCCGGGACGATCTTCGCGACCTTCGATTTGCATACTTTCGGCGACATGCGCCCGTATGCGTATAAATCGACGGACTACGGGAAAACGTGGTCCTCGCTCGTCGCCGCGAGCTCACCGGTGCGCGGCTACGCGCACGTGATCAAGCAGGACCTCGTGAACCCGCAGCTTCTCTTCCTTGGCACGGAGTTCGGTTTGTGGGTGTCGGTCGACGGCGGCCAGCAGTGGTCGCGCTATAAAGGTGCTAATCTGCCGAGCGTGGCCGTGCGCGATCTGGCGATCCACCCGCGCGACAACGATCTGGTGATCGCCACGCACGGCCGCGGCATCTGGATCATCGACGACATCACGCCATTGCGCGCCCTCACGCCCGCGACCATTACGAGACACGCCGCCTTTTTTCAGACTGCGCCCGCGGTGCAGCAGATCGGAGCCTTCGGCGGCTGGGCCAACGGCGACGCCGAGTTCATCGGCCAGAATCCGCCGGGCGACGCGGTGATCACCTATTACTTGCAAAAGCGCCACATCTTCGGCGACATGAAGCTCGAGGTGCATGATTCCTCTGGGAAGCTTCTCGCGACGCTGCCGACGAGCAAGCGTCGCGGACTGAGTCGCGCCACGTGGTCCATGCGCATGCCTCCGGCGCGCATTCCGCCGGCCGCGTCGGTGGCGTTCGGCGTCGGCCCGCGCTATTTGCCGGGGACGTACACGGTGAAGCTGGTCGAGGGCGACTCCACGTACACCACGCCGCTGCGGATCACGCGCGATGCACGCATGAAACACTCGCTCGCCGATCGACAGGCGCAATTCGATCTGTCGGCCAGACTTTATGGAGTTCTCAACGAGATGACCGGGGTCGTCGAGAAGATGAACGGCGTCCGCGGCGCGCTCGAGAATCGCGCCGTGACCCTTACGGCGAGCGATTCACTGGCGCTCAAGCTGCGCGGCGCCTCGGGCACCGTCGACGACATGCGGAAGAAGATTGTGGCGACGAAGGAACCAACGGATCGAGCTCGCCGTGCCGTGACAACTGCTGGCCACAGAAAGTCGTGGTCCGGCCTTGTCCGCGTTCAAGCAATTCGCACCATGAATGTTGCGGAGACATCCACGCACGTCGTGGCCAAAAGCAGATCCTTCCCGGCGCGGGGAAAAACTCACGCCGCGGGCAGCACGAGCCAAGCCGTGCTGCCTAACCCTGGTGTGCTCTCCAGCCAGATCTCGCCGTCCATCGCCCGCGCGAGATCGCGCGAGATGGCGAGGCCCAGCCCCATGCCTGGAAACTTGCGAGACGGACCTCGGTCGACCTGGAAGTAAGGATCGAAGACGTGCTTGAGTTGATCCGAGGGGATACCGATCCCGGTGTCAGTCACCCAGAGGCGTACGCTGCCGTGCTCCCGCTTCGCCCCGACGCTGATCCGCCCGCCTTCGGGTGTGAACTTCACACCATTGGCAACGAGGTTGAGAAGAATCTGACGAAGCTTCTCCGGGTCTGCCCGCGCGACGAGTGACGTTTCGGGAACGTGACGAGTGAAGGTGAGTCGCTTCTTCTGTAGCTCGACCTCCACCAGGGCCTCGAGCGCGACGATCATGTCGTAGATGATCACCGGCTGCAGGGATAGTGAAAGACGCCCCGTCTCGAGACGCGCAAAACCGAGAACCTCGTCGATCAGTGAGAGCAGATGTCCCTGACTACCCTGGATTCGCGAGAGGAAGTCTCGTTGCTTCGGCGTCACCGGTCCACCAAGCTCCATCGCCAGGAGCTCGACGTAACCGGAGATCGCATTCAGCGGCGTGCGCAGCTCATGGCTCATCACCGCCAGGAAGTTGGACTTCGCGCGATTCGCCTGCTCGGCGATTTCTCGGGCGTGTCGCAGCCACTCCTCCGTTCGTTGTCGCTCGGCCACGGAGGCCCCGAGGACGAGAAACGTCGCCGTCGCGACAGCCACGAATGTCTGCAGCGCGAAGAGCCCTTGATTCAGCACGGGCCTGGCGAAGGGCCCATGCCCAGCCACGGTCCCCCACACGGCAATGACGGTCGTGACGAATACCGCCGTGACCGCGCCCCGCTGCCCGAATCGCAGCGCGCTGCAGATCAGCGCCGGAAAGACGAGATAGGTTTGCTCGAGCGACGCCACGCCGCCTAACGCGACGTCGCCGAAGATGTAGAGGTTGAGGCCAAGGAGCGCCACGCCCAGCACCGCCGCTTCCGCGATATCCCGAGGCACCAGCGCCGGCGGTCGCGCACTAACCCAGACGAGCAACAGCGGCGCGACGACGAGCGCTCCGACGAGGTCGCCGAGCCACCAGGCTCGCCACGTAACGGCGATCTGTGAGGGAGTAATAGTGCCAGCGAGGGCGAGGCTGACGACGCCAATCGACGCGCTGATCATCGTGCAGACCCCGGCCGCCACCACGATCAGGCTGGCCACGTCCTCCAGGCGGTCGAGCGCAGGCCGGAAGCCGGGAATCCGGCGCAAGGCGAACGTCCCTGCGACCGCCTCCAAAGTGTTACCCAACGCGATGCCGAGCGCCGCGACCAACGGAGCCCCCGTCCAAAGATTCACGGCGAAGGCACCGAGAAAGACCGCTGGCCAGAGCCGATATCCAAAGAGGAGCAGGGCGGCGAGCGCGATGCCGGTCGGCGCCCACACGAGTGTCGCGAAGCCGGCGATGGCGTCGAGCATCAGGCCAGCGCGCGCGGCACCGGCATAGATGATCGTCAGCGCGAGCAGCGCGGCTAGATAGCGCAGTACCGCGGCTACATCAGTGCGTCGAGGACTGCTGGAACCAGCGCCGTTAGGCGTCGCGGCGGTGGACAAGGTGGAGCTCGGTTCCATTAGGTGGCGGGAAAAACGGTCGTGCCTGCGAAATCACCTCCGGCGTCGGTTCAAAGATCATGAATCCCCGCACGCGATTTCGCTAGGCATAGACCGGGGGCTCGATAGGCC
>QHUV01000691.1 GCA_003222065.1 Gemmatimonadota bacterium
CCGACAGGTCCTGACCGCCCCAGTCGCCGATGAGAGTGACTTTCTCGTGGACGCGCAGGCCGGCGCTGCCGAAGACGCCGACACTGCCACGCTGCGACGTACTCGTTAGGCTGTCGAAGTTCGGGCTGAATCGGCCGTCGCCGGCGCCGAGATTGGTCGTCAGGCTGCCGAAGGGATCGCCCTCGCGCTGACGCAGGCGCCAGACTTTCGAGACGACGCCGTAGTATGTCTTGGGAGCGTCGAGCGATCCCCAGCCGGCGAGGTTCTCGCCGCCGATCGCGAGGGCCAGGTTCCCCGGGAGGACGCGGTGTAGCTTGAGCCCCAACGCGCCGTTCTGACCGAATCCTTCGTCGACGGTGGAGAAGGAAAAAACGCTGACTTCGACGCCGATGTAGTCGCGTGCGTTCCACAAGCCGAAACCGGCGACGGCCGATCCGTCAGCGTGCTCGCCACTGCGTGTCCGGCTGGTGAAGCCGGCTCCCACGAAGCCGTCGCCAAAGTTGGCGCCGTACGCGGACTGCGACGAGGTGTTGTGTCCCGGCGCAAACCGCGAAGCCGTCGCCGCCACTTCCGTGGCTGGAACTAGCGGCACCTCGTAGCGTCGCCTCAGGCTATCGAGAATCTGCCCGGGGTTCTGTGCCCAGACTGGGTGAACCATCGCGCTCAGCGCCAGCATTCCCAGGCTCGCCACGCCCACGCGCAGAAGCCGATCGCGTCCCATGAACTGCCTCCTCAAGAAGTGAGTGCCACCACTCGCCGACGCGGACGCGCTGCTATGCAGACCGAATGCAGTGCGTGACGCGAATCATGAATTGTGAAAGGCCTTCGAAACAGCACTACACCAACCGGCGCGACATACTGGACTCTTCGCGCAATCGATCAAGCTTCCGCACAAACAGCGAATTTCGCGCCGCGGGGTCGACACCCTGCAGGGTGTCGACCCCGCGACACGCGCTGCTTTTCTGATGTCACGCGCCGAGATCACCACACCTGAGGCGCTCGCCGAGGAATCCGTCGTCGAGCTGTCGCTCCGCCCTCAGCGGTTGGCCGAGTTCATCGGCCAGGAAAAGGTCAAGCAGAGCCTGCGAATCTGGATCGATGCCGCCCTCGCACGCCGCGAGCCCCTGGATCATGCCGTCTTCTACGGACCACCGGGACTCGGCAAGACGACCCTCGCCGAGCTGATAGCTCGAGAGCTTGGAGTCAACATTCGCACCACATCCGGGCCGGCCCTCGAAAAACCGGGTGATCTCGTTGGAACCCTCACCAACCTGCGTGAAGGAGACATTCTCTTCATCGACGAAATCCATCGACTGCGTCCGATCATCGAGGAATTCCTCTATCCGGCGATGGAGGATTACAAGATCGAGATCCGCCTGTCGGAGGGGCCCAAGGCGCAAACGATCACCATGCCGATCGAGCGATTTACCCTCATCGGGGCGACCACTCGTTTCGGCATGCTCACGCCGCCGATGCGAGCGCGGTTCGGGATTGTGGAGCGCTTGAACTACTATCCCGTCGAAGACCTCGAGCAGATCGTGATGAGATCGGCAATGGTCGTGAACGTCGAAATCGAGGATGGTGGCGCGCACGAGATCGCGCGGCGCTCCCGCGGTACGCCGCGCGTTGCGAACCGACTACTGCGACGCGTTCGGGATTATGCCCAGGTAAAGGCGGACGGTATCATCACCAAGGACGTCGCCTCCCAGTTGCTGCGGATGATCGACGTCGATGAATTCGGTCTCGACGACATGGACGCGCGGATTCTGAAAACGATCATCGAAAAGTTCGAGGGCGGGCCGGTCGGGCTCAACAACATTGGCGCCGCAATTGGCGAGGACTCGACGACGATCGAGGAGGTGTACGAGCCATTCCTCGTGCAGCACGGCTTCCTGCAACGCACACCGCGCGGCCGCATCGCGACGCCGCTCGCGTACCGGCACTTTGGGTACACGCCGGCGAGCCAGTCGGGTCAGGCGACCTTGTTCTAGCGTTATTGTGATCCCTCGTCGCGTCGCTCCTCGGGATGACGGGGGGTCAAATGCATACCTCGGACTTCGACTTCCATCTCCCGCCCGAACAAATCGCACAGCAACCACTCGCGCGGCGGGATGATAGTCGCTTGATGGTCGTCGTTCGCGCGCGTGGCACGATCGAGCACCGACACTTTCGCGATCTCCCCGAGCTGATTCCGGGAGGCGACGTGCTTGTCCTCAACCGCACGCGGGTTCTTCGGGCGAGGTTGCTTGGCGTGCGTCGCTCCGGTGCGCCAGCGGAGATCCTGCTTCTCAGGCCACTCGGCGCCGATCGGTATGAGGCGATGGTGTCACCGGGCGGAAAGCTCAGACCGGGCCGAATGGTAAACATCGCGCCGGGGCTCGCCGTCGAGATTCTCGAAATGACGGAGCGACGAACGCGCATCGTGCGGCTCATCGGCGAGGGGCCGCTCGACGAGCTGGTCGAGCGTCACGGGCACGTCCCGCTTCCGCCATACATCAGGCGCGCCGACGCGGCTGTGGACGCGGAGCGGTATCAAACCGTCTACGCTCGCGAAGCGGGATCGGTCGCGGCGCCCACCGCCGGTCTTCATTTCACTCCGCAGCTTCTGGAGGCCCTCGTTCGGCGCGGCGTTA
>QHUV01000096.1 GCA_003222065.1 Gemmatimonadota bacterium
CCTCCGACGCTCGAAGAGACAATCCGCGCGCGCCTCGATTCGTTGCAGGCGCAAAGCAGCTTCTACGCGAAACAGCTCGCTAGCGGCCACGAAGTTTCCATCCGTGCCGACGTTCCCATGAACACCGCGAGCGTCATCAAGATCCCTGTGATGATCCTCGCGTTTCGTGACGCGGACGCCGGCCGGCTCGACCTCGATCAGCGCTACGTGATTCGGCCGGAGGACCAGCGGCGGGGCAGCGGACTGTTGCAGACCTTCGCACCGGGCATCCAGCCGACGCTGCGCGATATCGTCACGCAGATGATCATCACGAGCGACAACACGGCGACCGACATCATGATCGCTAAAGTGGGTCGCGACCGCGTGAATCGGATGCTCGACTCGCTTGGCTATCGGCAGACGCGCCTCAATGCCACGACCGGAGATCTCTTTCGCGCCGTTTGGGTCGCGCTGGATCCGAAGTATGCCAGCATGACGGACCTTGAGGTGTTTACCCGCGGATTTCCTAACGACAGTGCCGCCGATCGCCGCAATACGGCCTTCGTCGCCGATTCATCGAAATGGCTCGGAAAGACGACGGCACGTGAGATCGGACGGCTGTTGGAGCAGCTTCAGCGTGGGGATCTCGCGAGCAAGGCGTCGACGCAGGAGATGCTCCGCATTCTCCGGCAGCAGTTCTACGCGTCACGCCTGCCGCAGCGGATTCGCTTCCGCGCCGGCATCGCCCACAAGACCGGCGACTGGCCGCCCCTTCTCGGCAACGACGTGGGGATTATCTATGCGCCGAGCGGGCCGATCGTTGCTGCCGTGTTCACGAACATGAATCGCGGAGACTTCACCGATCTCGAAGCCACCGAGGGCCGGATTGGGGAGGATCTGTTGAACGCGTGGGGCGGGAAATGACCGCCGTTTTGTCCGCGTTCGTCCGTGCTGACGCTTTTAGACCCGCCGCGCGAGTTGGCGCACGGGATGTATTCTTGGAGCACGGATCCTAGCCTCCACTGACACGATTCCCGATAGCATCTCATGAAGGCACTCATTCGACTCTCGTTGGCCATAATTCTCGCGTCGGGCAGTCGAACGTTAGGCGCGCAACAAAAGCGGGCGATCACGTTCGATGACTTCGCGGCGGTGCGGGCCGTCGCTGACCCGCAGGTCGCGCCAGACGGACGGTCTGTTCTCTATTCACTGCGGACGACCGACGTTGGCGCGAATCGGCGCACGGGAAAGACATTCATGGCCGCCGTCGCGGGCGGCGCTCCGCACATCTTTCCGGCGGACGAGGTCAACGCAAGCGAAGCACGATGGTCGCCCGACGGACGACGCGTGGTCTATGTCGCAGGCGGGCAGCTCTGGATTGCCGACGCGGACGGCGGCAATCGCTCACAGGTCACGAAGCTCAACGGCGGCGCGACTGGCCCGGTATGGTCGCCCACCGGGTCACTGATCGCGTTCACAACGGGCGTCTATCCGGACTGCACGACGGACGCGTGCAGCGCGTCGCGGGACAGCGCAGCGGCGGCAAATCCGGTGAAGGCGCACATCGCGAACGAGCTGATGTTCCGGCATTGGAACGCATGGGACAACGGTACGCGATCGCATTTGTTCGTCGTCGCGCCCGACGGCAGCGGCATGCGCGACCTGACACCGGGCGTTCGCTACGATGTGCCACCGGGCCCATTCGGCGGCAGTGAGGGCTACGCGTTTTCGCCTGACGGTCAGGAGATGACGTACACGGCGAAGAATGCAGGACGCGCCGATGCGTGGTCCACGGACATCAATCTCTACGTGGTCCCAACGAGCGGCGGCGCGCCCACGGTGATCACCGCCGCGAACCTCGGCGCGGATCAGAATCCGGTGTACACGCCTAACGGGCGGTTCATCGCCTATGCGTCGCAGCGACGCGCGGGGTTCGAGTCCGACCGCTGGCGACTCATGCTCTACGAGCGCGTCACGAAGACGACGCGCGAGCTGCTGCCCTCGTGGGACCGGAACGCGGACGCGTATTTCTTCGCGCCGGACATGAGCGCGCTCTACGTGAACACGACCGATGCGGGCCGCGAGAAGCTGTATCGCTTCGCGCTCGAGCAGGGCACGGCCGGCGCGGGCCTCGTCAAGCCGCGCGGACCGGCGATTGTCGTGGGCGACCACAACAACGCGGCGTTCACGCTATCCGCTGACGGGCGGACGCTGGCATGGGTCCGGGACGCGGCCGACCAACCGGCGGAAGTCTACTCGGCCGCGGTGACGCCTAACGGGCAGGCCGACACGCACCAGGTGACGCACGAGAACGACACCCTCGTAGCGAGACTGGCTGTCAATCCGGTCGAGGACTTCTGGTTCAGGGGCGCCGGCGGAGACAGCGTGCAGGGATTCATCGTCAAACCGCCGCAGTGGCAGACGGGCCGAAAGTATCCGACGGTGCTGCTCATTCATGGCGGAACACAAGGCGCGTGGCTCGATCAATGGCATTCGCGGTGGAACTATCAGATGTTCGCGGCGAATGGCTTCGCGCTCGTGATCGTCAATCCTCGTGGTTCGACGGGCTATGGCCAGCGATTTGTCGATGACGTATCGAAGGGCTGGGGCGGAAAGGTGTACACCGACCTGATGAACGGCCTCGATGCCGCGCTAGCCCGTTATGCATGGATGGACCGGTCGCGGTTAGGCGCGGCGGGCGGCTCGTTCGGCGGATACATGGTGGATTGGATCGCGGGCCATTCCACGCGCTTCAAGGCGCTCGTCTCACACGCCGGCCCGTTCAATCTCGAGAACATGAACACGGCCACTGAGGAACTCTGGTTCCCCGAATGGGAGTACGGCGGGGACTTCTGGAATCCGGCAGCGATGCGCGAGCAGTATCGCGTATATTCGCCGCATCTCTACGCGAAGAATTTCAAGACGCCGACGCTCGTGACGGGCGGCGAGCTCGATTTCCGCGTTCCGTATACCGAAGACCTCTCGATGTTCACCGCCCTGCAGCGGCAGGGCGTGGCGAGCCGGCTGGTGATCTTCCCAGATGAAGGACACTGGGTTTTGAAGCCGCAGAATCAGCGTCTCTGGTGGTCCGAGGTTCAGAGCTGGCTGGTGAAATACCTGGGGAGCAATCGAGAGCTATCCACCATCAGGTGATCAACTAAAGACAGAAGTCGAGAGTCCGGCCGGATTCGTGACGACGGCATGACGCATGAAGTGCATTCTCTCGCGCTTCGATTCGTTCGCGAGGGAGGGGTCGAAGCTGAGCGAAGCGAATGCGTGAGTGGAACGAGAAGGGGCGGCCCATAGGCCGCCCCTTGCACGTTTCGCCGACCGCCATTGCGATCATTCCCCGTACGGTACCCAAATATTCTTGACTTGGGTCGCTTCGCGAAGAAACTCGCGTCCTTCCCCATGACGCGCGTCCAGCCAATCGCGCGCGTACCATGACGCCCACGTCCGCTTCATGTTGGACGCCGACGCGAGCTCGACAGCTTTCACGCCCTCGCGCGTGCCGAAATACCATGTGCCCTCTACGTCGTCGTGCTCGGCGAGAGTCTTGGCGAGCGCGTCCTTCGCGCCACTGACAATATTGACGACGCCATCCGGGACGTCGGAGGTCTCGAGGACGCTGTAGAAGTCCGTGCCCGAAAGTGGATACGGTTCCGAGGGAACCGCGATGACGGTGTTGCCCGTGGCGATCGCCGGGCCGATAAGCGAGATCAGGCCGAGCAAGGGGAATTCGTTAGGGCAAGCGATGCCGAGCACGCCGATCGGTTCGTTCATCGCGATCGCGACGCCGCGGATAGGAACGGAGTGAACGGCGCCGTCGTACTTGTCGGCCCACGCCCCGTAGGTGAAGAGTCGCGACACGGCCGTGTCCACCTCACGAGTCGCCGACGCGGCATCAGCGCCCGTCACGCGCGCGATCCGATCCGCGAACTCTTCCCCACGGCCGGCAAGATTCTCGGCGATGTAGTACAGAATCTGCGCCCGATTGTGGCCTGTTGCCTTGCTCCACGTGCGATACGCTGCGTGCGCGGCTTCTACGGCGTTACGGATATCCTTGCGATTGCCCTCTCCGACCTCACCGAGCAGATCCCCGTTAGGCGCGACGACCTGCCGGCTGTACCCCGAATCCGGCCGCACCTGCTTGCCGCCAATGAAGAGCTTGGGGGTGCGATCGATCGGCGGCTGCTGAGCGGTGGTCGCTGGTCGGCTGCGGTGTTCAGATGTTGTGCCCCCGGCAGTTGCACCGTTGGCAGTTGCGCTCTTGGCAGTTGCGTCTTCCGCAGCTGCGCGCTCCACAGTCAAGTACTCGAACATCCCTTCCCGTCCGCCCTCACGGCCAAAACCGCTCTCGCGGTATCCACCAAAGCCGGCGGCGGCGTCGAAGAGGTTTGTCGAGTTCACCCAGACGACGCCCGATTTGAGCTTGGGCGCGATGTCGAGGGCGAGGTTGATGTTCTCCGTCCACAGACTCGCCGCCAAACCATATGGCGTGTTATTGGCCAGCGCGACCGATTCCTCCGGCGTGCGAAACGTCATCGACACCAGGACAGGCCCAAATATTTCGACCTGGGCGATTGTCGATGACGGAGCGACGTCGGTAAAGAGCGTCGGCGGATAGAAGTAGCCTTCCGTCGGGCATGCCCATGATGGCTGCCACATTCGCGCCCCCTCATCGACTCCCTGCCTGACGAGTCCGCGAATCCGCTCCAGTTGCACCGGGGCGACGATCGCGCCCATGTCCACCGCTTTGTCGAGCGACGAGCCGACGCGCAGCGTCTCCATGCGTGCGCGAAGCTTCGCCTCCAGCTTTGTCGCGATCCCTTCCTGCGCGAGCAATCGGGAACCGGCACAACACACCTGCCCCTGATTGAACCAGATCGCGTCGACGACACCCTCGACCACGCTGTCGAGATCCGCGTCATCGTACACGATGAAGGGACTCTTGCCCCCGAGCTCGAGACTGAGCTTCTTGCCGGAACCCGCGGTCGCGCGCCGAATGGCGCGTCCGACCTCGGTGGAACCGGTAAACGCGATCTTGTCGACGTCTTGATGATCGACAATCAACTTACCGGTATCGCCATCACCGGTAAGAACATTCAAAACTCCCGCTGGCAACCCGACGTCGGCGGCAAGCTCGGCGAACAACAGGGCCGTGAGGGGCGTGAACTCTGCCGGCTTGATCACGATCGTGCATCCGGCGGCCAATGCCGGAGCAACCTTCCACGCGAGCATGAGCAACGGAAAGTTCCACGGGATGATTTGCCCAACGACACCGACGCCCTGATAGCCTGGGAATTCGGCGTCGAGAAGCTGCGCCCACCCGGCGTGGTGGTAGAAGTGCCGTGCCACGAGCGGGATGTCGATGTCTCTCGTCTCGCGAATCGATTTGCCATTGTCCATGCTCTCGAGCACGGCGAAGAGACGCGAGTGCTTCTGGACACCGCGCGCGAGCGCATACAGCCACCGCGCTCGCGCGTGCGGTGTGAGCGCGCGCCACGAGGGCAGCGCGGCTCGAGCCGCGGCGACCGCCGCGTTTACGTCACTCGCCGTTCCCTGACTGACTCGCGCCAAGAGCGCGCGCGTTGCCGGATTACTGACGTCGAATGTCTCACGCGGTTCGGTCCAGTGGCCGCCAATAAAATGGCCGAAGACACGCTCATGCTTGCCTAACCAGGAGAGCGCTTCCTTGTCACTCTCCGGTGCAGGTCCGTACTCGAGCGACTCGAAGATTTCCGCGACTGAAGACATGTCGTTAGGGCATTGGCATCCGGTGAGCGGCTGCATAGCGGCCGGTCACGAAGTGCTCGAGCTGGCGTTCGATGTCCGTGAGCAATGAGCTGGCACCGATGCGGAATAGCTCCGGGCGGAGCCAGCGGTCGCCGAGCTCGTCCTTCATGAGGTACATGTACTCGAGCACGTTCTTCGCGCCGCGGATCCCGCCTGCTGGCTTGAAGCCGACCCCAAAACCGGTTAGGTCCTTGTACTCGCGAATCATCCGCGCCATAACGAGAGCGAAGGCGAGCGTCGCGTTCACGCCCTCCTTTCCCGTCGACGTCTTGATGAAGTCGGCACCCGCCTGCATCGCGACGACGCTCGCTCGAGCGACATTGTTTAGTGTTCCAAGCTCTCCTGTGGCAAGGATGGCTTTCATATGAGCCTCTCCACAGGCAGTACGGAATGCTTTCACTTCGTCGTACAAGGCGTGCCAGTTGCCGGTGAGCACATGGGAGCGGGTGATCACGATGTCGATCTCGCGCGCCCCAGCGGCGATGCTGGCGTGGATCTCATCGATGCGCTGCTCCAAAGGACTGAGTCCGGCGGGAAAGCCAGCAGAAACAGCGGCGACGGGGATGGTCGATCCGGCGAGGGCCTCTACCGCGGTTGGAACGAGGGCATGGTATACGCACACCGCGCCAACTTGAATAGAGAGCTCCGCGGCCCCGAGTGATCGCTCGAGATCGTCGCGCAAAGGGCGGCGAGCTTTGGCGCAGAGCCGGCGCACGTTGCCTGGTGTGTCATCACCCGCTAGTGTCGTTAGGTCGATGAGGGTGATGGCGCGGAGCAACCATGCCGCCTGCCATTCCTTCTTGACGGTTCGTCGCGTCGGAATCGTCGCCGCGCGCCGCTCGACGGCGCTGCGATTGACGTGAATGGAGCGTACCGCGTCGAGATCGAGCGGCGTTCCTGGATTGCGTCCCCCATGTTCGATCGGTTGCGCACGATTGGCTGGGCCCGTCATGAGAGTAGGGCGCGCGTCGGCACCTCGTGATTCGCGCGCCGGAGCGGGCGCAGCGCCCGCGGTCGCCGGTGCCCCGCCGATCGATTCCAGATTGCGCTTCGCGGTCATGGAGCGGTAATGTAGGGGCCGAGATGGTCCAGGAGCTAGGAGCTAGGTGTCCCGCCTTCGTATCGCATTGATCGCGCTGAGCGTCGCTGCATGCAGCGCTCCACGATTCTCACATCCATCCGCCGTTCCTACGAGTAGTGAGCGTGTCGCGCTGACGTTCCCGCGTGATGTGCTCTATGTGCTCGACGGACGGATTCTTCCTCGCGGCGACAGCGCCAGCGTACCGACGGCGGTGCGCGATCTCGATCCGGCGAAGATCGACAAGATCGAGGTGCTTAAGGGAGCGATGGCCAAGCGCGCGTACGGCGACGCCGGCTCGAGTGGCGTTGTGATCATCACGACCAAAAGCGGCCGCTGAGCCGCGGTTCGAGCGCCTAACGGCCGGGCGGCGGAGTGTGCGCGAGGGACGGCAGGTCGCGCGAGGTACGTAGCTGCTCGACGAGCGCCGTGAGCCGGGAGCGCTCCATCTCCAGCTCGTGCACGACGCGATCTCGCTCTTCTTCCGCTCGGCGTTCGCGCGTGACGTCGCGGAAGATCGTGATCGACA
>QHUV01000692.1 GCA_003222065.1 Gemmatimonadota bacterium
GAACGTGTGCTTCTTCGCCACACGGCGATGGACGTGCCGCCGTCCGGCGCAAAGTTGGCCGGATCGCGTTTTCCTTCATACTTCATCTCCGACGAGGTCCCTGTCTGGGACGAAGCCGCACGCGGGGCGTGGCGCCTCGACGTCGACGGCATGGTGAACAAGCCGCTCCAATTGTCACTCACCGATTTGGCCGCACTTCCGCGCACGGGGTACAAGCTCGACCACTTCTGCGTCGAAGGCTGGACGGCGGTTGCCACTCGCACGGGCGTTCGCCTCTCGGACATCGCGCGTGTCGCCGGTGTGCAGCCCGGCGCCCGATACGTCGACTTCCAGTCGTTCGACAACGATTATCACGAGAGCTGGGACATCGAGAGCGCGATGCATCCGCAGACGCTCGTCGTCTACGCGCAAGACGGTCATTATCTCAACGCGGCGTGGGGAGCGCCGGCTCGCATCTACTCGCCCGTGAAACTGGGATACAAGAACACGAAATATCTCACGCGGATCTCCTTTCTTCCGGCCCGCAACGGCGGCTATTGGAGCGATCGCGGCTACGAGTGGTACGGCGGCACTTGAGCCGCTGACCGCGACGCTCTTCCGACGAGCCCCGCCGAGTGCTACGGTTGTCGTTACGACGCGCGACATCTTCTCCTGGCGGGTACGTGAACGAGCAACAAGCCACTTCGACGACGATTTCCGGGCCGAATCCGGTGGCCGAGGCCTTCGAAACGGAGAGCCTCGCGGGGAAGTCCCTCGCACGCGAGTCGTTCGCCGGCAGGAGTCTCCGCGGTGCGGATTTTCGCGGCAGCGATCTCTCGATGGCCGATTTTCGTGGCGCCATTTTGAGCGGCGCGAACTTCGAGGGCGCTGATCTCAGCGGCGCGCAATTTCACGATGCGGAGCTTCGCGGCGCTCTGTTCACCGACGCCCGCCTCCTCTATGCCCGTTTCAGCGGCGCGCACATCGACGATGCGGTGTTCACGCGCGCGTTCATGCATCATGCCGATCTCACCCGAGCTTCGGCGGAAAGCGCGCGGTTCACCTGGGCCCGTCTCATGCACGCCACGCTTCGCGACGCGCGCTGTTCCGGCGCTGATCTCACGGGCGCATGTCTTCGCTTCGCCGACTGCTGTGGCGCCGACCTCTCGTTCGCCACACTCGAGTTCGCGGACGCGCCCTCGGTCAAGCTCACGGCCGCGTCGCTGCGCGGAGCGCTCATATTGAGCGCGAATCTGGACGGTGCGTCGCTCGCCGGCACGGACCTCACTGGAGCGAGCTTCGGTCGTACGGTCGTCACCAACTGTCATGACTTGGATCGCGCCATTGGCCTGGTGAGCATCTCCCACGTCGCGCCTTCCGCACTGGATGTCGTCACGTTCCGCCGGCTCGGCGCGGCCCTGCCCGCGGCCTTCATTGCCGGCCTCGGCATCGAGCAGTGACGCTGTCCGCGATGCCAGCGGGAACTCACGCCCGCTCGACGCTGTTACAGATGCATGTCAACGTCATCGCGCTCTGACGATCGGTCGACGTCGTACGCGGGCGACGCTGTCGCGCCTGCCTCCGCTCCGGCGCAGGAGCAGGTAAGCGATCAGGAGTTCGAAGCGCTTCTGATCGATATGCTCGAGCCGGCGTATCGGCTCGGCTTTCGGCTGACCAATGACAAACAGGACGCCGAGGATCTCGTTCAGGAGGCAGCTCTGCGCGCGTTTCGTTTTCGACACACGTTTCAGCGCGGCAGCAGCTTCAAGGCCTGGTTCTATCGCATTGTGATCAATCAGTTCTACACCGGCACGCGCCGCAAACGCAACACGACGACACGGTGCGCTCTCGCCTCCACCGCGGCCGGCACATGCTCCAGAAGCAACTTTGGCACGTCGCCGAGGAGCTCGGTATCGTCCCCGCACCCGCCACGGCGGAAGGCCACGCATGACGCTGGATCGCTACACCTGTCTTGAGACGGTCCGCCGGCTGGACGATTATCTCGATCGCGAGCTCAGCGCCGCCGAGACGATCGAGGTCGAACGCCACCTCCAGACATGCGAGGGGTGCCTCGGGCGATTCAAATTCGAAGGTGCGGTATTGGACGAGCTTCGCATGAAGCTGCGCCGAGTCCCTATTCCGGAGACACTCGTGGCGCGGCTACGAGAGCGCCTGTCATCCCGAGCGTAGCGAGGGATCTGCACTCGATTGGATAAGTGCAGATCCCTCGTCGCTCCGCTCCTCGGGATGACAGCCAAGGGTCGCTGATAACGAATCGCCTGTTACTTGATAGCCAGCTGTAATGAGGATCTGCTCATCGAGCAGCTCATCGAGCGCGTCGATCACGCGATCGACCGGCAGCCCGGCGATCGTCTCTTCTTTGTCGCCGAAGGCGTTCCGCCCCGGCGTGCGATACGGTACCCAGATGTGATACTCGGCACGCCTGCGCAACAAGGCGAGTGTCGGACGAGCAAATGCCGACGCGGCGTGCGCAACGGCCGTATCCGGCGTGATGACGAGGTCGGATCGCGCGACGAGCGCGAAGAGTTCGCGCACTGACGGGATAACGGCGACACCACCAGCCAGGTCAGCCAAGTGTTCGGCACTTGATTGCTCGACCGGTAGCGCGATGATGGCGATCTTCGCGTTAGGCAGTCTCTGTCGCAAGTGACCCAGCACCTCTGCGAACCGGTCGTCTGGCCAGCGCCGCTCGGGATGTCCAGCCGAGAGGTTCACCAAGACGCGTGCGCCGCACTCGCTGATGGCGCTCCATCGTGCCTCGGCGTCGGCGCGTTCCGCCTCCGTGAGAACGATCTCCGGACGCCAATCTCCGTCGGCGGCACCGAGTCCGAAGGGCGACGCCAGTCGCGCCAGATGATCGACGTGATGCTCGCTGTAGCGTGTCGCCGGCGGCGTCACCAGAACGTTGTAAACGAAATCATTCGGGCGGCCGGCGCTACCGATGCGCCACCGCGCGCGCGACGCGATCATGAGCTTGGTGGTGTACGAGCTCACTGACGGTCGCCACACCAATCCATCGATCACCGCGTCGTAGCGTCCGTGCTTGAGCCGATACGCGACGCCGGCGAATCCCCCGCGCCTGCCCCGCTCGTGCGCGATGACCTCACGCACAAACGGCAGGTTCGCCAACGCCGGCGCATTCGCCGGCGTCGTCAGCACGTCGATGGAAATCGTCGGATGCGCGCGCACGATCTCGCGGAGCACGCCCGAGCACATGATCATGTCGCCGAGCTTGTCGTAGCGAACGAACAGCACATTGAACGGCCGCGCATTCCAATCCGGCAGTGGCC
>QHUV01000693.1 GCA_003222065.1 Gemmatimonadota bacterium
GGCAGCCGTCGAATATGGATCCGTTGCCTCGATACCGTACAGTTGCGAGTGGAGGAGCCGCAGCGAGCCTAACGCGATCGGCAGGCCAACGGCGAACCCGAGGAGCACGACGCGCAGGGCGTCGGCGACGACGAGCCTAACGACACCCGGGCGCTGCGCGCCGAGTGCGACGCGGAGTCCGATCTCGCCGGTCCGTCGCGTCACGGCGTAAGTCATCACTCCATATAAGCCGATCGCCGCCAGGAGCAGGGCACCGAGGCCGAAGCCCGTCGCCAGCCGGGCGAGCAA
>QHUV01000694.1 GCA_003222065.1 Gemmatimonadota bacterium
GATGAGGACTGACGTCGTATCAGTCTTGAACCACTTGCCGACGGCATTGGCGCCCGGGAAATAAAATCGCGCGAAGCTCTCGTTCACGAGCGCGAGGTATCCCGTTTGATTGTTGTCGCGGGCCTCGAGATCGCGTCCCTGGAGCAGACGCGCGCCGATCGCCGCCGCGTAGCGGGGCCCGACTTGGTCGTAGGCCACCGCGGAGTCGTCAGGCGTGCGCGCCGTGAAGCCCTCGACCGAGATGCTCGACTGCGACTCCGTGCCGCTGAAGATTCCATTCTCCGAGTAGCTCACGCCGGCGACGCCGGCAATCCCCGCGAAGCGGCCGGCGAGGTCCTGCACGAGTGCGTTGCGCCGCGCCTCGGGATAGCCCCGCGCGCCCACATCGAGGTCGACGATGAGCAGATGCTCACGATCGAGCCCCGTTGGCTGTTGCTCGAGGGCGCGTAGGCTGCGGACGAGCAACGCCGCCCCCGTCAAGAGAACGACGGACAACGCAACCTGGCCGGCGATGAGCAGCTTGGCGGCGGGCATGCGCCGTCCCGTCGTGGCCCCGAAGCCGCCGCCGACCGCGCGCGCGTGCGCGCGCATCGTCGTTGCCAGATCGACGCGCGACGCGCGCAGCGCCGGCGCCAGCCCGAAGAGCGCCACCGCCGCGAGCGAGAGCAACAGCGTGAACGCGAGCACAGGGAGGTCGAGTCCCAGATCGAGAGGGATGCGCCCACCGTCGGCGGCGAGGGCAACGAGGAGACGACTCCCCCAGCTCGCCACGAGCAGCCCGCCGACGGCGCCAACGAGGGCGAGGACGAGGCTCTCCGTCAACAACTGCCTCACGAGCCGGCCCCGGCCGGCGCCGAGCGCCAGTCGTACGCCAATCTCCCGGCCGCGCGCGATGGCGCGGGCGAGGAGGAGATTGGCGACGTTCGCGCAGACGATCAGCAGCAACAGTGAGACGCCCGCCATCAGGATCAACAGGGGTGCGTGAAAGTTGCTGCGGAGTCGCGAGAATCCGCGCGCCCCCGACGACACCCACGCCGTGTCCGTCCGCGCCGCGGCGAGCACGTTCGCGGGCGGCGAGAACTTGAATGCGCTCACGTGATCGACGACTGCCTGACGAACGATGGTGCTCACCGCCGCATGCGCCTGGGCGAGGGTTGCGCCGGG
>QHUV01000097.1 GCA_003222065.1 Gemmatimonadota bacterium
CTGTGCATCTTCCTCGAGCGATGCGACGTCGATGACATACACCGTGCGGTCCTGAAAGCTCCCGAATGGCAGGTCGCCGACGCCGCCATCGTCGGTGACGAGGCCAGCGCAGCGCGTCGAAATGTTGGAGAGGCGGTTCCGCACCTTGCGAATGGTCGCGACGTGATGCGTCCGCCAGCTTTCATTGCCCCGCTGTTCCATGGCGACGAGCAGCTCGCGGAACCATCGCTCCAGGTCGGCGAATGAGCGCACGCGATAGCGTTTTCCGGGAAGCATCTGGTCGTCGACAAACTCGCGGTCGACGATGCGTTCTCTGATGAAATCAATGAGCGCATCCGCCTTCGCGTCGACGTCGTCCTTGTTGAGAAGCACTTCGGCGTATTGGAGCACCTCGCGCAATCCCCACGTCAGTGGCGTCACGTTATGCAGTAGCGCCTCGTTGGATCGGAGCGTGTTGAGGGAGATGCCGTCGGACTTGTAGGGCGCGAAGTATTGCACGTTCTCGAACGGCTCCGCCGGCACGCCGCATCGCTCGTACAGAGCGCGGTCGCGCTCGTCGATCTCACCCTGTTTGTCCAGAAAGCAGAGGTCGGGACCCTTCACGTTGAAGCAGACGGCGGCGACCGATCCTTTCTGCTCGGGAAAGTGCGTGAAGATCGATGATATGAACCACTCGATCGCGCTCGTCTTCGTCGCGAGACCCGAGACGCCGGTAATGTTGAGATGCGCCGCTTCTGGGCCGATGAGGAATTCCGCGTCGAGGTAAATGGGCGCATCTGTGCCCCCGGCATGGTAGACGCCGATCGGAATGCCCGTGCTCGCGCCGTCCGCCAAGTAGCCGTCCATGCGCAACGCGACCGCGACGTCGGCGTCGTCCGCAAGGAAGACGTCCCCCATCGGCACGGGTTGCAGCGGCTCGTCAGGCAGTTGGCGCAATACCGCGGCCGTATAGAGCCGGATTTCGGCGCGTTCGGTGGACGCGAGTGATGCCGACGCCGGGCTGCCGTCATGTCCTAGCACGTCGTGCAGCGGCGACTGCAGATCCGAGTAGCTGAACCCCTCGACGACGACGCCGTACACGCGCGAGATCTGCCCATTGATCGTGTACTTTCCCTCGACCCGAACGATGGTGCCGACACCGACGGGGGAGTCGAGGCCCGTCCAAAAGTGAAACTCGTGAGGCGTGTTCGGTCGGCGCTCGGTCGCAACGACCCGGCCGAGTGGAGCTGCTGTTGTCATGTCACCGCACGGAGGAATTCTTCGCAGTCGCGAATGCCGTAGACCATCTTGTCCCACCGCGCGTCGGGCATCGCGAGGGGCGACGCTTCGGCAAGAATCCATCGTGAGATTTGATCGGCCCGTGGCCCGATCGAATCTCTGTCGATCGGCGACGGAGGCGCGATCTCGACACGCATCAGTCCCCACATCGGATCGTGGCCAACTGGGTCGCGTGCCCGCAGATACCAACTCGCAACGGGAACACGCTTCGGCGACGTCACGCGAAACACGCTCGACCGCTCCCCTCGACGAAGACCGAAAACCGTTCGCAGTGCATCACCGTCGGCATACAACGTTCGATGACTTTTCACGACGCCGACCGTACAGGCCGCGACGGCGACTTTCTCGCTGCCGCTGATGTTGCCGTCGATGAACAACGGCTCCTGCTCGTGCTGACACCAAAGCTCAGCGAGCTCACGCTCGGCCGTCTCGCGATCCTCCTGGATGCGGTGCACCGCCGTGTCGCGCAACGCGAATGGATGCGGCGCGGCATCGCCTGACATCGGTGTCGCGTCGACGACATCGATGTCCAGCGACTGGAGCATGTCGCGGTGCTCCGGCATGAGCATGCCGAGGCACGCGTACAGCTTGCGCCGGACGATTGGGGGCTGCCATGTCGTTAGGCGGCGATTGCGACGAAGGCGCACGACAGCGGCGACCGTACCGTGTACGAGGGGAACGCCATCGACATACGCGATGACGTGGCTCGTCTGCGTTCCGTCGAGAAAGGCTGCGAACGCGACCACCGGATCGCCGAACACGCGTCTCGCCCGCATCGCGCTCTCCTCGATGACGTCCGCGCTGACCAGACGTGGCGGGCGCGTGTCCGGCGTCGCACGCTCCAGCGCCTGCTCACCCTCCGTGATGAGCGCGATCTCTGGCGCGAGAGCGCGCAGCTGCCGCTGCAGGGCGAGCAGGCCCTGATTCATGGCGGCGCGCAAGACGACAGTCATCCGAATGCACACTAAAGCTGCGTACTGTCGGAGGGAAGATCGAATGCGACGCTATTCGCGGACGACGCCGATCGCTACGCCGTCGTGCGTGGGCACGAGAATCGACAGGACCCGTGGATCGGTCGCCATCCGACGGTTGAACTCGCGCACGGCCGTCGTCTTCTCGTCGCGTTCGGCGTCGTCCAGGACGCGGCCACCCCAGAGGGTATTGTCCGCGATCAGCAAGCCGCCCGGCCGCAGGAGCCGCAGTGCCCACTCGAAGTAGTTGGGCATCGGCTCCTTGTCGGCGTCGAGGAAAACGGCGTCGAACTTCTCGCCATCGAGACTCGGCAGAATGTCCAGCGCTCGTCCGACGCGGATTTCGACGCGATCCGCCAACCCCGCTCGCTGCACGTATCGGCGCGCGAATTCGGCGTGACGCTGTTCGATCTCGATCGAGAGGAGCTCACCGTCGTCCGGAAGCACGCGCGCCATCCAGATCGCCGAATAGCCGCCCAACGTTCCCACCTCGAGCACGCGCCGCGCTCGGATGGACATGAGCAGAACTTGCAAAAGTCTCCCTTCGTCGGCCGAGACGGCAATCGGCGGCAGCCCCGTGCGATCGGCCTCCTCCCTCAGCGCCGCGAGGAGCTCGTCCTCCGGAGCAAACAGGCCAGCGATGTAGTCGCCCGTCCTATCAGACACGCATGCTCCTACTCGACGCCAATGTCCCACGCTTGCTGAAGGTCGTTTTTCGAGTATGCCCGGAATGCGGTGAGAGTCTGGGTCCGCTGAATGCCGGGCACCGTTGGAAAGATCTCCGTGATGACGTGCGCGATGTCGTCGTACTGCGGCACGCGCACGATGGCCACGAGGTCCCACTCGCCTGATACGGAGTAGACCTCGGTCACGCCGTCGACACCCGCCAACATGTGCGCCGCCTTGGGAATCATCGGCGGCTCAACGCGAATCAAAACAATGGTCGTGATCACGAAACGGTCAGAGCTCGTCGAGACGCGCCATGCCGTCGGGGAACGGTGGAACGTTGAGGAGCCAAACGCCGGCGATCTGGCTCTGGCGATCGACATCGAGCAGCAGGTCGCGGCCTACCCGCACCGTGCGTGCCTCACGAGTCTTTCCAAGCTTGAAGTGGATGACTCGCTCGCTGCTGTCCGCTTCCGCGACGAGCGGCGTGTCGACTTCCACGGCGGCGATGTCGGGCTGCGATCGTCGCGACGGCAGAATGACGCGTGCATCCTCGATCTGCATCGGCGGCGCGAGCGTCGGCAGCTTGCGCACGTCCGGCCAGACCGCGACTTCGACGCCATTGATGCGACCTTCGGCGACGTCGAGGATGATCCACGAGCCATCCTTTCCCTCGACCTCCACGGAGCCGCTCATCCCGTCGCCATTCCCGCGGGTCTTCAGTTGCGCCGACAGAATGTCGGTGTCCGCGTCCCACTTGTACTCCACCTCGGGAGGCGTGCCATTCGCTGGCTCGAGCTGCACGGCGATGTTCACGTTTGGCTCTCCTTGTCGGTCGCGAATCTTGATGGTCTGAGTTGCGAGCGTGTCGTCCAAAACGAACGGACCGTGTCTTTTTTCCAAACTCTGACGCGACGCTTCGTTTCGTCGCGAGCAGCAAATGCGATATTCAAGTCCGGCGCGGCGGTGCTAAGATACAGCCCACGGTCTCACCCGCTAGCTGCACGTTCGCGCATCGCGCTCGCTCTCGTCCATAGTCCGTCGTCTCACCCGTCAAATCGGACGTTGCCATGGATCGCCGATCGTTCATGTCGTCAGTCTCGGTGCTCGGTGTGGGGGCAGCCGTGACGCATTCGGACCGTCTTGTCATCGGAGAGGAGCTCACTGCGGCGACGCCGCGGGTGCCGACGTCGCCGCGGACGAACATTGCCGTCAAGTCGCGCTACGCACCGATCGCGCCCTTCGACACGGACGTGTATGCGCGGCGACTGGAGCGAGCGCGGCAAGTCACGCGCGATGCGGGTGCGACGACACTCCTTGCGACAAGCGGCGCGACGAACTTCAGGTATCTCGTCGGCAGCAACTACGGGCGGAGTGAGCGGCTCATTGCTCTTTTGGTACCGGTCGATGGTGCGCCGCTGCTCATCGCGCCTTCGTTCGAGGTAGAGCGAGTGCGGCGCGGCTCTCGTATTGACGCGCCAGTTCGCGGATGGGAGGAACAGGCCGACCCTTTCGCGCTCGTGCGCGACGCCATGCGGGAAACTGGTGGAGCGACCGCCATCCTCGTCGAGCCGAAGACCGATTACTGGACGGCGATGGCGGTATCACGCGCGCTCCCTGATGCCAAGCTTGTCGACGGCACCGCTGCCTTCGAGCAGCTCCGACTCGTCAAGTCGCCCGAGGAGATTCTGCGCATGCGCCGTGCGATCGAGATCACCGAGGACGCCATCGCGACCACGTTCGACCGGCTGGAGCCGGGAATGCGTGATCGAGACGTCGCGAAGATCGTTGCCGAGGAGCATGCCAAGCGAGGGATAGAGGGTGGCGGCCTGGTGCAGTTTGCCGCGCAGTCGGCGCTGCCTCACGGCGGGACAATTGGGACGAAGCTCGCTCCGCAAATGATCGTGCTCATTGACGCGGGCGGCGAATTCCAGGGCTATACATCTGACATAACGCGGACGCGGTGGTTCGGCGACGCGCCTCCCGCGCGCTTTCGCGAGGTGTACAACCTCGTTCACGCCGCGCAAGACGCGGCGATGGCGCGCGTACGTCCCGGCGTGCCGGCGCAAGAGATCGATCGAGCCGCTCGCGCCGTGATCACCAAGGGTGGATACGGGCAATACTTCACGCACCGGTTAGGCCATGGGATGGGTATGGACGGCCACGAGCCGACCTGGATGGTCGAGGGAAACACGAAGCCGCTCGCGCCCGGGTATGTCTTTTCGGTCGAGCCGGGCATCTACATGCCCGGCCTCTGGGGCGTGCGGATCGAGGATGATTTCATGTGTACCGAAAGCGGCGGCGAGCTCCTCTCCCGCCGCGCGCCGACGGTGTAGATGTCATGATGACATTAGAAGTTCAATAACTCGCCGCACGCCCTCAACCACATCCTCCATCGGCGCCGCGTAGGAGATGCGAATCCACTCGGGCGTGTGAAACGCGGCCCCCGGTACAACGGCGACGTCGCGCGTCTCCAGCAACTCGCGTGCGAACGTCGTGCCTGACTCGGCATCATTGTCGCGCTGCGGAATGCGGATGAAAAGATAGAACGCGCCGCGCGGCTCGACGAAATCGGCCTTTACCTCGCGTAGCATCGACACGGCGACGTCACGACGGCGACGGAATTCCCCGACCATCGCGGCGATTGCGGCGTCGGCTTGATCGCGCGCGGTGAGCGCGCAAAGCGCCGCGTGCTGCGATACAGCGCTCGCGTTCGACGTCGTGTGCGATTGCAAGGCGCAGATCGCGCGCGCGACCGCCAGCGGGGCGATGGACCAGCCGATCCGCCAGCCGGTCATCGCGTAGGCTTTGGCGACGCCATCTACCACGATGAGTCGCTCGCCGAGCGCTGCGTCGCCGCTCGCGGCATCGAGGAGCGACGGCGCTGGCGCGGCGTAACTGATCTCGCGGTAGATCTCGTCGCTGATCACCCACCACCCGCACCGCGCGGCAAGGCTGAGAATCTCGCGCAGCTCGTCGAGATCGTAGACGGCTCCCGTCGGATTGGTCGGCGAGTTCAGGATCACACCGCGCGTGCGTGGCGTCGCTGCCCCCTCGAGATCCCGCGCCGTCGCCTTGAGCGAATGCTCACGCGAACCACGAACGATCACGGCGCGCGCGCGCGCGAGCGTGAGTATCTGATAGTAGCTCGTCCACGCCGGCGTCGGGACGAGGACCTCATCACCCTCGCCGAAGAGAACGAAGCAGCTGTTGAACAGCGCTTGCTTGCTCCCGGTAGAAACCACGACCTGGTCGGGCAACACGTCGTTGATTTTCAGGTGCGCGCTCGCGCGCCCGGCAATGGTCTCACGCAGCGGCAAGATTCCTTCGACAAGCGTGTATCGAGTCGCGCCCGCATCGAGCGCACGCTTCGCGCCCTCGCGGATGAAGGTGGGCGTCGGGAAATCGGGCTCGCCCGCGCCGAGGTCGATGACCGCGCGGCCGGCGGCGCGGAGTGACTTCGCGCGCGCCGAAACCGCGATCGTCGCGGACTCTGTGAGCTCGATTACGTTGGCGGATGGTGCGTAGCGAGCGGACATCGTGGGTGAAAAGGGCGAAGGGCGCGGTCGTTGCGGAATCTCGCACCGATTTGGTCGGTCTTCCGGGGACTGCTATACTTGTCGGCCCGGCAATACTAGGGACCGGCAAGTCGGTGTGCCACGTCGCGCGCATCGCGGCCAGAGCGAAGTAGAGGGCGCAGTGGATCAGGAAGCAAAAGAGCCCGCCATCACGCGAGGGCAAAACGTCGTCTACCAAATGCCGCACGATTGGGCCTCCATTGCGCACATCCTCGGTCCCGTCCTCGACCGAATCGATGACGCGACGCGCGACGTTCAGTTGCTCATCGTCTGTGCCGATGCCGAAGCGGCCGCGGGTGCCTCGGCGTCTCTCGTTCGTCTCGCCGGTGCTCGACCACTGCGCGCCATCGCGGCAACCTCGGCCCGGCGTGCCGCACGCTTGCTGCGCCTCGATGGCGCACAGGCGGTAGCAGGCGCTGCGCCCGAGCTACTAGCGCTCGTCCAGAGTTCAACGCTCAAGCTCGAGCAAATACGTTGCGTTGTTCTCGCGTGGGTGGACGAGTTGATCGCCGGCGGCGAGGAGAGCATGCTCGAGACGCTGCGGCCTCGTGTATGTCCGGAGCGACGACAGCGAGCGCGAGACGCGCGAGCTGTTGCGCGCGCTCGGTTACTCCGAGTCGGGGAGCGATGAGACGTGGATACGCGTCGCGCGCGCAGCCGGCCCGGATGCGGATCTTGTGATTCTGTACGACACTCCCGCCTCACGAGAGGAGCTGCGCGAGGCCGTCGGGCCCGCACCGCGGCGCGTCATTGCGCTAGCGCAGCCACGTCTGCTCGCAAGCCTACGCGTTCTCGCCGGCGGCGCGTCAGTGACGCCGTTCACACTTTCCGATGCCGGTCTGCGCGCCCGCAGTCGCGAGGAGATCGTCCGCGGTGAGCTGCGAGACACGCTGGCGTCGCGATCGTTCGCGCGTGAGCTGCTCGCGCTCGAGCCGTTGTTGGAGTGGTACGACGGTATCGAGATCGCCGCCGCGTCGTTACAGCTTCTCGAGCAGGCGCGCTTTGAGCGTGACGCGGCGCGGGCGCGCGCCGCCGAGGTACGGCCGCCCCACGCTGCGGCGGGAAACGCGAGCGGCAGCGCGACAATGACGCGGATCTTCATCAACGTCGGCGCGATGGACAACGCGCGGCCCGGCGATCTCGTCGGCGCGATCACAAACGAGGCGCACATAACGAGTGCACAGGTCGGGAAGATCGACATTCGTGAGAATCACTCCTTGGTCGAGATCGCGAGCGATGTTGCTGACAGTGTTGTCTCCAAATTGACCGGCAGCTCGATTCGAGGACGTCGTGTCGTGGCGCGCATCGATCAGGAGCGGCCCGGCCGCGCGGGACCGAGTCGTAGTGGCCGAGGACCTTCGGATCGCAGCGAGCGTGGCTCGCGTCGTGATACCGGCGTGCGCCGCGATGTCACTCGCGATCGGAACGAGCGGGATTCGAATCAGCGTACTTCGGGCGCGCCCGAGCGGCGCGGCGACGACGAGCGCGAGAGCGATCGCACCGCACGCCCTGGAGATCAGGAGTGATCTCTGATCTCCACTTCAACCGGAGCGGTGGTTGGATCGAGGTAATTTGCGGCGTGATGTTCAGTGGGAAAAGTGAGGAGCTCATTCGCCGCGTTCGCCGCGCCATCATCGCGCGCCGCAAAGTGCAGATCTTCAAGTCGCATCTCGACGAGCGTTATTCGGGTATTTATCACATCTCGAGTCACGATGGCCGCACCGCCGAAGCCGTTCCCGTCGACACACCCGATCAGATCGCACGCCAGGTCGCTGACGACACTCAGGTAGTCGCCATCGACGAAGCGCAGTTTCTTGGGACGTCGGTGGTGCCACTGGTCACTTCACTCGCGGATCGCGGGGTCCGGGTCATCGTCGCCGGAACCGACACCGACTTTCGCGGCGAGCCATTTGGTGCCATGCCGCAGCTGCTCGCGATCGCCGAAGTCGTGGACAAGCTGCACGCGATCTGTGTGAAGTGCGGTAACCCGGCAAGTCGCAACCAGCGTCTCATCGCCGGTCGCCCAGCACGCTACGATTCCCCGACGATCATGGTGGGAAGCGCCGAAACGTACGAGGCGCGCTGCCGATCATGTCACTCCGTGCCGCGAAAGGATGAGGAGCAACTCGTTCTGTGAGCGGTAGGTTGTCGTTCACCGGCACCAAGTCACCGACGACCGATAACCTGACCGCCGACCACCGATTAAGGCCCGAATGCGTCGCGGCCGTGCGCCAGATAGAGGAACTCCGCCCGCGTCCGTGCGTCATCGCGGAATGAGCCGCGCACGGCACTCGTTATGGTCTTCGAGTTCTGCTTCTCCACCCCGCGCATCATCATGCAGAGGTGATACGCCTCGATCACGACGCCGACGCCTGCCGGCTCCAATACACGCTGAATGGCGCCGGCGATTTCCTCAGTGAGCCGCCCTTGCACCTGGAGCCGGCGCGCGTAGACCTCGACTATGCGTGGCAGCTTGGAGAGGCCGACGATTCTCCCGTTCGGGATATAGGCGACATGCGCCTTGCCGAAGAAGGGAAGCATGTGGTGCTCGCAGAGGCTGTATAGCTCGATGTCGCGCACCATCACCATGTTCCGATGTTCTTCGGCGAAGAGGGCGTCGCCCACGACGTCCTCGACACATTCGCCGTAGCCACGGGTCAGCCACTCCATCGCGTTGGCGACTCGTGAGGGCGTCTTCACAAGCCCTTCGCGCGCCGGATCTTCGCCCAACAGGGCAAGTTGCCGGCTCACGAGCGACGCGTATTCGTCGCTGACGGCCCCAGGATCCAGCTCCCAACCCTCATCGGCGCAGGGATCGGTCACCTGCTTGCCGTCCGTTGGTCGACGCTGACCCAGGGGAACCGGCGAGGGCCTTGCCCGGCGATTGTCGGTGGTGTCCTTCGTCACATTCGTCTCCGGGAGTTCGGGAGGTGCCCTACAGGAATCGCCCCTACGGCACGGACCGTTCCCTCTGGCGGCCGCGGCGTTGACGGGTGCGCTCCAAAAACCTACCTTGGCGCGCGAGTGGATGTGGCCAACGTGTGGTGGGGAGGGATACAAATGCTTGTGATCGGTCTAACAGGGAACATCGGCAGCGGCAAATCTACCGTCGCCCAGCTTCTGTCCGAACGCGGGGCGACGATTATCGACGCGGACGTCCTCGCGCGTCGGGCCGTCGAATTCGGCACGCCCGCCTATGACAAGATCGTCAAGCGTTGGGGCACGTCGATCATCGGGCCCGACCGGCAACTGGAGCGTTCCGCGCTGCGTCGGACGGTCTTCAGCGATCCGAAGCAGCTGGAGGAGCTGAACGAGATCGTTCACCCCGAGGTCGAGAGCCTGCGACAGCGGTTGCTCGATGACGCACGCCAACGCGGCGACCGCGTCGTCGTCTGCGACATTCCACTGCTCTTCGAGAAGCACATGGCGCCGCGCTTCGACCGCATCATTCTCGTCGACGCCCCCCGCCCATTACGGCTCGAGCGGCTCGTGCGCGATCGGGCCCTGCGCGAGACGGAGGCCATGGATATGATCGCCGCCCAAATGCCCGCTGAGCTCAAACGCGCGGGCGCGGACTTCATCCTCGAGAACGCGGACACACTGAACTCCCTCGAGCAGCAAGTCGCCGATGTGTGGACGCAGCTCGTGCAGGAAGCGGATGCCGGGATGGCGATTAGCATCTAGAGGTTGAACGGCGGATACCGCATGAAATGCGTTACGAGTTCGGATGGCGGGCGCGCAGCGCCCGCTTTCCTTTTTCGCCCCGCTGTTTGCGCGGCTCCCGCTGTTTACGCGCTTCCCGCTGTTTACGCGGTATCCGCCGTTTACGCGGTATCCGCCCGTAAGCCCTTCCCCTCGTTGACAGCCCTTTCCCGTACGTCTAGACTCCGCCCGACCCCTTGTGCGGTCACGACTTACACGGTCTCGGAGCTCTATGCGCCCGTCAGCGGCGAGGTCGTCGAGATCAATGACCGACTCGACAAGGAGCCTGCACTGGTCAACACCGCCCCTTACAACGACGGCTGGATGATCAAGGTCCGGCTCCGCAATCCCAACGAGAGAGACGAGCTCCTCGGCCCGTCGGAATACGCGACGCGACTGGGAGAATAGCGCAGGGCGTTGAGCTAGGATTCCGCCTCCGCCACGACGTCCGCGTACGCGTCTGTCGGTAGGCACGAGCACACCAGATTCCGATCACCGTAGGCGCTTTCGACGCGACCCACTGACGGCCAGAACTTGTGCAGCCGCGTCCACGGCGCCGGGAACGCTGCTCGCTCGCGGCTGTAGCCGTGCGACCACCCATCGCTGATCACTCGCGTCATCGGATGTGGTGCGTTCTTCAGCACATTGTCGCTGCGATCGGCGATGCCAAGCTCGATCTCGCGCACTTCGTCGCGAATCGCGATCAGCGCGTCGCAGAACCGGTCGACCTCCCCCTTCGACTCACTTTCCGTCGGCTCGATCATGAGTGTTCCCGCAACCGGGAACGACACCGTCGGCGCATGGAAGCCATAGTCCATGAGGCGCTTCGCGATATCCTCGACGTCCACGCCTGACGAGGCTTTCAGCGGGCGCGGATCGATGATGCACTCGTGCGCGATCAGGCCGTTCTGGCCTTTGTAGAGAACCGGATAGTGCTCCTCGAGCCGCTTCGCGATGTAGTTGGCATTGAGAATTGCCACCTTGCTCGCTCTCGTTAGGCCGTCGCTTCCCATCATGTCGATGTACATCATGGAGATCGGGAGAATGCTTGCGCTTCCCCACGGTGCGGCCGCGATCGCGCCGATGCTGTTGGATCCACCGACGTTCACGACCGGATTGCCCGGCAAAAACGGCACGAGGTGCTTCGCAACCCCGATGGGGCCCATGCCCGGCCCACCACCGCCATGGGGAATGCAGAACGTCTTGTGCAAGTTCAAGTGACAGACATCAGCGCCGATGTCGCCCGGACGCGCCAGGCCGACCATCGCGTTCATGTTCGCACCGTCGAAGTAGACCTGGCCGCCGTTCTCGTGCACGATGCGGCACACATCGCTGATCGTCGCCTCGAACACGCCGTGCGTCGACGGATACGTCACCATCAACGCGGCCAGCTTGTCGCGATTCGCTT